>CAJVYE010000242.1 GCA_913009285.1 uncultured Nitrospirota bacterium
ACGTAAGAGTCTGATTTGTTTCTTCTTCTTTTTCTTTTTTGTTTTTCATTTTTTTTTTTTTTAATGATACGGCGACCACCGAGATCTACACTCTTTCCCTACACGACGCTCTTCCGATCTTTCTAAAATAGCTAATAGTCTCCTTAAACCCTTCGTCAAGAGAAAAACGAGGCCTCCAACCACTTACCTCATTAATCTTATTCGAATCAAGGACACTCCTTATCTGTTCACCAGGCTTAGCCGGACCATATATGGCCATAATACCAGAATTGATTGATTTAGTCAACCTTTTATATAGCTCATTTACCGAGCACTCTACACCTGTACCTACATTAAATATCCCACTAAAATGCTTTGCCAATGCAAGTGAATTTGCCTCAACAATATCACCAACAAATGTATAATCCCTTGTCTGCTCCCCATCTCCATTAATAATAGGCTGCTCATTGTTAAGAAGCTTTTGGGTAAATATAGCAACCACTCCTGCCTCGCCATGAGGGTCCTGGCGTGGGCCATAGATATTTGCATACCTCAAGACTGTGTAATCGAGATTATAGGTAGTATTATAGAAATATAAATAGCCTTCTACTGATAGTTTTGCCACCCCATAAGGGCTCATCGGCCTAAGGGGGTGTTTCTCATCTGCAGGGAAATAGTCCTGTTCTCCATAAATAGCCCCTCCTGTCGATGCAAAGATAACCTTTTTTATGCCATATCTAACCGCATTCTGGAATAGATTTAAAGAGCCTAAGATATTTACTTCCCCATCATAAATGGGATCTTCGACAGAATTCCTCACACTTACCTGGGCCGCATGGTGGTTGATACAATCTATACTTTCTCTTTTAAATATAACATCCTCAATCCCCTTATCTCTTATATCCATCTTATAAAATTTGGCCTTCTTGTTTATATTCTCTTCCTTTCCAGAAGAGAGGTTGTCTACTATAATAACATTATGTCCCTCTTCAACAAATCTATCTGCTACATGGGAACCTATAAACCCTGCACCACCTGTTACTAGGATATTCATAAATAATCTCCCTATAATTTTGGGCATTAAAGGCTAAGGGCTAAGGGCTAAAGGATTTAGTACTTTGCCTTTCGCCCTTAGCCTTTAGCCTTTAGCCTTTAGCCATTTCCTTTATCTCATGCAACTTTTTCAGCGCCTCCATAGGTGTAATATTATCTATATCTATTCCCCTGATCCTCTCCTTTAATGGATCTGGAGGGGTTGTGAATAGCGATAACTGAGCGGTCGTCATCTCCTCATGGATATGCTTTTTAGAACCGAGCTTAGGCATGCCTATCTCGTTTAATTCGCTCTCTTCTAAGTTCATTAAGACCTCTTTTGCCCTCTTCAGAACCTCTGCTGGCAGACCAGCCAGGCGTGCAACCTGTATCCCATAGCTTTTATCCGCCCCCCCCTTTACAATCTTTCGAAGGAATATTATCTCCTCGTTCCATTCCCGTACAGCTATATTATAATTCTTTACCCTTTTCAATATCATGGAAAGTTCTGTAAGCTCATGATAATGGGTTGCGAATAGTGTCCTGGCACCGAGTCTATCGCTATCGTGTATATGTTCAACTACTGACCATGCAATACTTACTCCATCAAAGGTGCTCGTTCCCCTACCAATCTCATCAAGGATAATCAGGCTTCTGGATGTGGCATTATTAAGTATATTAGCTGTCTCATTCATTTCTACCATGAATGTACTCTGTCCTCTCAAGAGATTGTCATGTGCCCCAACCCTGGTAAATATCCTATCTACTATTCCTATACTAGCCTCCTTTGCCGGGACAAAGCTCCCTATCTGTGCCATTAGAACCACCAATGCCACTTGCCTGAGATATGTTGATTTCCCAGCCATATTTGGTCCTGTAATTATTAGTATCTGATTCTCGTGACAATCTATGTGTGTATCATTTGGTATAAATCTCTCCCCTCCATCAACCTGTTCCAGTACAGGGTGTCTTCCCTCTATAATATCTATAGAATCCCCTTCATCTATAATAGGTCTTACATAGTTATATCTATCTGCTGCCTCAGCAAGGGAAAAAAGGACATCTAATTCTCCTATTATGCGGGCCACTTGCTGGATCCTCTTCCCCTCTCTTGCAACTTCCTCCCTTATCATGTTAAATATCTCATATTCGAGCTCAATGATCCTTTCCTCTGCCCCAAGGATCTTTGACTCATACTCCTTTAACTCAGGAGAGATAAAACGTTCTGTATTAACCAATGACTGCTTCCTTAAATACCCCTCTGGCACAAGTGGAAGATTCTTCTTGGTCACCTCGATGTAATACCCATATATCTTGTTATATCTTACCTTGAGAGAATTTATTCCTGTCCTTTGTTGTTCTATCTCCTCCAATCTTGTTATCCAGTCCTTTCCCTCTTTACTTATCTTTCGTAGATCGTCCAGTTCTTCATTAAAACCTTCCTTTATCAGTCCTCCCTCTTTAAGTCCTGGCGGAGGATCATCAGCTATCCCCTTTTCAATAAGTTCACCTATTTCTACAAGGTTATCCCACCTATTCAAGAGCCGCTGTATAAGTCCGGAAGATGCCCCCATGAGGAGATTCTCGATTCTAGGTAGGGAATTTATTGATATCTTTAGTGCAAAGAGATCCCAGATCGGAAGAGCGTCGTGTAGGGAAAGAGTGTAGATCTCGGTGGTCGCCGTATCATTAAAAAAAAAAATAACAGAGAGAAAGACGGTAAACTAGACTGCGCGCTAGTACCACTGATGTATCTGGTGTAATA
>CAJVYE010000243.1 GCA_913009285.1 uncultured Nitrospirota bacterium
ACGAGATAAAGGAATGTGACTGGAGTTCAGACGTGTGCTCTTCCGATCTTTTTACCCCTGTCTCACAACCCCCATTAGTAGAGATCCATCCTTTTTCATTCTTAAACTGTTCTATCCCTTCAAAGTCAACCGCCTGACTTATAGCTGGAATAATAGTTGTAGACTCCACAGTAAATTCAGACCCCTCTATAGGTACTGGCCTTCTTCTGCCTGATTCATCCGGTTCTCCTAGCTCCATCCTGATACATTTCATTCCAGTCGCTTTATTCCCATTATTCAATATCTCTACAGGTGCAGCCAGGTATTCAAAATGGATTCTCTCCTCTTCGGCCTCTATTATTTCAAATTCATCAGCAGGCATCTCATTTCTTGTTCGTCTATATAGAATTGTCACATCAGCACCTGATCTCAGGGAAACCCTTGCCGCATCTATGGCTGTATTACCACCACCTATTACAGTTACCTTATCCCCTATGTCTACCTTTTCTCCAGAATTAATCCTGTTCAGATACTCAACACCACTAAGAACATTAGGTGCATCTTCACCTTGAATGCCTAAATCCCACCCTTTTTGTGCACCTATAGCTAAATAGATTGCTTTATACTCTTTTTGTAGATCTTCAAATGAGATATCTCTTCCTATTTTTGTGTTATATTTTATCTCGATGCCTAGATCTAAAATTGCGTTTATCTCGGCATCCAAGATCTCTTGTGGAAGGCGGTAGCGTGGAATACCATACCATAGCATGCCCCCAGGCCTTTCAGACCCTTCAAATACTGTTACAGGATATCCTCGTCTGGCCAATTGATAGGCACATGAAAGTCCAGAAGGACCAGCCCCGATCACAGCTACCTTTTCTGTATAGGTGTCTTCGTTTATCTTTTTATATCGCAACTTATTCTTGATACCATAATCACCGATAAATCTCTCCATACTATTAATAGACACTGCCTCGTCAAAGTGATTTCTATTGCATTCTTTTTCACATGGATGTGGACACACCCTTCCACATACTGCAGGAAAGGGATTCTTATCTGTTAACATATACCATGCCTTTTCAAACGATTCTTCGACTGATCTACCATACGATTCAGACTGTGCAATTGTGGTTAAATACGTTCTTATATCCACACTGCTAGGACAGGTATCTTTACATGGTGGTGTTTTAGGTGAATATCTCGGTCTTAAATTAGAGGTCTCAGTACTCCCCCTTCCGCGTCCTCCAATACGCATCCCCATCTTTTTGACCTTCTTTTTAGCTACCAAAGCCATAATCTCTTCCTCCTACTTTTGACAAATTTGTTGAAAGATGAACATTGAAAATTGACTCTACTGCAAAAACCCCGAAATTGGTAGCTGCAGGCTTTAGCCTGCGATGAAGTTTGCTATAAATCAACTAGTTACGCAACCTAAAGGTTGCGGCTACGCTGTTTTTGAGATTTTTGCAGTGGAACCACCTTTGTCTATAAATCGTTTAAGCGAAAAGAAAGTAGCCGCATCTTTTAGATTACAGTCGACCGATCTAAAAGCCTGCGGCTACCTGATTTCAATTTAACCACGCCTTACGCCTTCTCACCCGCATCTTTTCCAGCCCCTTCTACGTGCGGTATCTCTACAGAAGTCCCACCATAGTAACCGTACACCAGCTTGCCGGAATTCATAAGTAACTTTAATGCCTCTTTACAATCCTTCTTAGTAACTCTATCCTCACCGAATTGTGCAATCATCTCTTTTCCAAGTTCACCGGGCTTAAACTTTTTCTTACCTGCGAATTCCTCTACCATCTTATACATCGCTTCACCTATTTCTTCTAAAGATACTTTATCTGCCATATCATCGCCCCCTCTTAGTGTCTTATTTGTGTTGTTTTCCTATAAGTTGTACCAGCATGTTTGAAATCATCGATATGGTACTTGGTAAATTCAATGCCTGTCAGCTCAAAGAATTTTGGCCAACCGATCCTGCTTATCCACTCTCCTACCCTCTCATACTTTCTCGCATCTTTGGCATACACCTCTACGATATTTTTAACCGCACTGGTCACCTCTGGCCATCTAGGTGGATTATTCGGGATAAAAGGTATTGCCAGTTTTGTAAACATAGGCTCAGTCCTGGCATTTGAAACCTTTCCACCAACCCATATAGAGACACCATCATTAAGAGAATCAGCAATAGGCATCGCAGGACATACAGTGAAACAATTACCGCAATACATGCATTTATCCTCATCAACCTCTACAGATTGAATCCCTTCGACTGTTGCCGGCCTTATAGCCGCAGTAGGACAAGAAGAGACAGTAGTTGGAACCTCACATATGTTCTTCAGTGCCTCATGATTAATCTTAGGGGGCCTTCTATGTATTCCGAGTATGGCAATATCGGAACAGTGAACAGCGCCGCACATATTCAGACAACATGCAACTGCAATCCTCAGCTTATGAGGTAGTTCCATAGTCGTAAAATAGTCGTACAACTCATCCATAATTGACTTGACTATACCAGAGGCATCCGTTGCAGCAGAATGACAGTGTATCCATCCCTGAGTGTGTACGATATTTGAGATTGCATTATTTGTCCCTCCCACAGGGATACCCTTAGAATTCAGCTCACCTATAAGGGGATCGATATTGTCCTTATTTGCAAGAAGAAACTCTATGTTATTCCTACTGGTGAATCTTAGATACCCATAGATAGGAAGAGCGTCGTGTAGGGAAAGAGTGTAGATCTCGGTGGTCGCCGTATCATTACAAAAAAGAACCAAGTCATAGCACTAT
>CAJVYE010000244.1 GCA_913009285.1 uncultured Nitrospirota bacterium
GTTTTGAGTTAGTTAGTTAGTGTTTTTTTTTTTTTTAATGATACGGCGACCACCGAGATCTACACTCTTTCCCTACACGACGCTCTTCCGATCTCTTGTGGAGAGGATAACTGCATCAGTACCCAGCTCATCTTTTACCAACCTCAAGGCCCTCTGCATATCTATTGCTCTGAACTTTTTAATCTGCATCTTTTAAATTTACTACCCCCAATGTCTGAATTCTAACATTTGGCGCCACCTCATTATAAGAAAGGATGACCAGATTCGGGATAAACCTCTCTATTAACTTTCTCAGGTGCATTCTCACATGTGGTGAAGATAATATCACAGGCTGATAATTCGTAGTAGAAAACCTCTCCAGTGCCTCCTTTAACTTCGTTAATATCTTTTGTGCAAGATTCGGTTCTAACGCGAGATAAAAGCCATGTTCAGTACTCTTAATCGATTTTGATATCATATCCTCTATTTCCTTATCAATGGTCATCACTGGGAGACTCCCGTCAGGTGCCTGGTACTGCTTTGTGATGGGTCTTGATAATGCCTGGCGTACATACTCTGTGAGGAGATCGGTATCCTTGGTCAGAGGAGCATAATCAGCTAATGACTCCAGTATAGTTGAAAGATCTCTGATAGATATCTGCTCTTTTAGGAGTTTCTGAAGTACCTTCTGAACACCGCCAAGGGAGAAGAGACCCGGGATCAATTCCTCCACAACCTTTGGATTTCTTTCTTTTAAGTTATCCAGAAGTGCCTGTACCTCTTGACGTCCTAAGATCTCATGGGCATGAGATTTTATCACCTCTTTAATATGAGTCGTTATCACAGTGATAACATCGACGACCGTATATCCTACTAACTGGGCCCTATCCTTCTCACTTTCGGTTATCCATAGAGCTGGGAGACCAAAGGTGGGTTCCTTTGTAGGTATCCCCTTGACCTCTCCAGAAGCTGTGCCTGGATTCATAGCCAAGTAGTGACTCATCTTCAACTCTCCTCTGGTCACCTCAACCCCCTTAATAAGAATGGAATATTCACTTGGCTTCAGCTGGAGGTTATCCCTTATATGAAGGGGGGGGACAATTATCCCCATATCTAATGCGAATTGACGGCGAATAGACTTGATCCTCTCCAGGAGGTCTCCTCCTCTCTTAGTATCTACCAATGGAATAAGCTCATATCCTATCTCCAGCTCCATGATATCAAGAGGTAGGAGTGTCTCCACGCCTAATTCAGGGGCCTTTGCCTCAGCCTCTACCATCCTGTTTATCTTCTCCCCCTCTTCCCTCTTCTGTGCCTCAATAGTCATATAGGCTATCATCCCTGCAAGGATGGCAAGGATAATAAAGGCAACATGAGGAAGGCCTGGTACCATCCCAAAGAATAAGAGCACCACAGCAGCTATACCAAATACACGGGGTTTTAATAGGACCTGGAGGGTAAGCTCCTTTCCCAGATTCATTTCAGAGGCTGCCCTTGTAACCACTATACCTGCAGCCGTTGAGACAATCAATGCAGGAAGCTGAGAGACAAGTCCATCACCGATCGTAAGGAGCGTATATACCTGTACAGCGTCAGCCAATCCCATCCCCTGCTGAAGGACACCAATAACAAGTCCACCGATTATATTTATTAATGTAATAATAATACCTGCTATAGCATCACCACGAACAAATCTTATAGCGCCATCCATGGCCCCATAGAAGTCTGCCTCCTGTTGCAATCTAAGACGTCTTTGCCTTGCCTCTGCCTCATCTATAATCCCGGCATTCAGATCAGCATCAATACCCATCTGTTTTCCTGGAATGGCATCTAGTGTAAATCTTGCAGCCACCTCAGATGTTCTTACCGAACCCTTTGTTATGACAATAAAATTGATAAGGACAAGGATGAGAAAGACAACCGCCCCAACAACATAATTGCCCCCTACAACAAAGCCCCCAAAAGACTTTATTACCTGTCCAGCCGCAGTAGTCCCTTCACTTCCATGGAGAAGAATTAACCTTGTAGAGGCTATATTCAAAGAGAGACGGTAAAGTGTAATAATAAGGAGAAGAGTTGGAAAAACAGAGAACTCTAATGGTTGAATCAGATACATTGATACCAGTAGTATAATCAGAGCTGAGGTAATACTGAATGATAGAAGTATATCTAATAGCATGGTCGGGAGGGGCATTATCATAATGATCAGTACCCCTACCACCCCAACAGCAATTGCGACATCACTATACTTTGTAAAACCCGGAAGCGCTATACTATCGTCACCCTGAATTGCCATCTTAATTACCCATTTTAAAATTTTGTAACTGTTTAGCCAAATAAAGTACTTTTGCCATATAATGTTCTGTATTTCGGGAATCCTTCCCGAAATATATCCGATTCTCTACCCCGGATTATTGTCCAGACATGCTGGTTTATTTTATAGGTCAGGCATCCTGCCTGACATCCGAGGCGAGACGCCTCGGCTATTTTCTGGATTAAAACCCTTCACCCTTTGCCTTTCGCCCTTCGCCTTTCGCCTTCTTATACCTTTCCTTTCAACTTATAAACATACGCTAATATCTCTGCAACCGCCTTATAGAGAGAGGCCGGAATGACATCTCCTATCCTTACGAGTCTGAAAAGAGTGCGTGCCAGAGGTTTGTTCTCAACTATGGGGATACACGCCTTTCTTGCTATCTCCTTAATACGCTCAGAGATCGGAAGAGCGTCGTGTAGGGAAAGAGTGTAGATCTCGGTGGTCGCCGTATCATTAAAAAAAAAAAGATAATGACA
>CAJVYE010000245.1 GCA_913009285.1 uncultured Nitrospirota bacterium
GCTGACAAGCCTTGGCAGGGTTTACTACCAAATTTTTACGTGCAAAATTCTTTTCTTTATATTCCTCTGTATTGATCCATTCCTCTGTTGGCATTGGACATTTGTCTTGATTATTCATAGCTATCTCCTATAATAAGTAGTGCCTAAAGTGAGCTAAAGTTTGAAGTGCCTAAAGTTCAAGCAATTCTGTATTTCGAGAGGGACTCCCGAAACACAAAAATCTTTTAACTTTAGATCACTTTAGGCACTTTAGATCACTTTTATTTCTTCCATGGCGCCTTCACAAACCCCCATGTAGGGCTGTTTATGGCCATATCCATATCCCTTGCAAATATTGAAAAACCGTCATATCCATGATAAGGACCACTATAATCCCATGAATGAAGCTGTCTGAAAGGTATCCCCATCTTTTGATAGACATATTTTTCCTTAATCCCTGATCCTACAAGGTCAGGTTTAAGCTTCTTTACAAACTCATCAAGCTCGTATTGTGTGGCATCATCAAAGATAACTACCCCTTCCTTTAATTCTGGAAATGTCCGTTCATAATCATCGCTGTGGGCAAATTCATAACCAGTACCGATGACCTCCATCCCGAGATCTTCATACGCCCCTACAACATGACGTGGTCTTAACCCTCCAACAAAAATCATGACCTTTTTACCTTCCAGTCCTGGTCTGTGTTTTTCTATAACCTTCTGCATCAAGGGATCATATTTAGCTATCAGAGCTTCTCCCTTTTCCTTAATCTTGTCATCAAAAAATGATGCTACATTTCTGATACTATTCTTTATCTTTGTGGGTCCAAAAAAATTATACTCTACCCATGGAAGCCCATATTTATCCTCCATGTGACGGGCTATATAGTTCATTGACCGATAACAATGAATCAGGATAACCTTTGCTTGATTTGTCAACGCCATATCTTCTATAGAACCATCCCCAGTCCATGTGGCGATAACCCTTAGACCCATCTCCTCAAATAACTTCTTACTGGCCCATAGATCTCCGGCAATATTATAATCACCTATAATAGCCACATCGTAAGGGGTTCTCTCCTTTAGTTCCCGTTTCCCGAGGACATAATCACGGACAGAATCGTTGGCAATATGGTGGCCCAACGATTGACTGACCCCTCTAAAACCCTCACACCTGACCGGTACCACAAATATCCCTAGTTCCTCAGTCATCTTCCTTGCAACCGCCTCAATATCGTCACCTATAAGGCCAATGGGGCACTCCGACTCTATAATTAAGCCTTTTGCATCTGGAAAGAGCTCCCTTGCCTCACGTAATAATTGCTCAAGATTTTTATCCCCACCATAAACAATATCCTTCTCCTGAAAATCACTTGTAAAGTGAAACATACCAAAATTATTTACACCAATCTTTCCTGATGTCAGATTTCTTCTGTTTCCCCAACTATACTGACCGCATCCGACAGGTCCATGACTGATATTTAAAACATCCCTTACAGGTCCCCATACAACACCTTTGGATCCTGCATAAGCACATCCCCGTGAGGTCATCACACCGGGAATACATTTGATATTAGATCTTAATCCGCAGGTCGATCCAGCATTAGGATCATTAGGTATCAAATGCCTTGCCCTTTTCTTTCTCGCTTTCTCGGGATAACCCTCTAATACCTCATCTATCATCTTTTGGGTATTCTCTTTTGTAATCTCCATAGTCTCCTCCGTAACTGTTTAGCCGTTAGAAGTAACGACTAAACATCATTGCAAATTGCAAATTGCAAATTGTAAAGTGCAAATTTCAAAATTCTAAATCCTAATAGCTAAACTTACTCTCTTTCTATATAGCCACCTTTGCCTGTTCAACTGACTCATCTATTTCCATAAAACCAAACTCCATCAAGAGATCTTCTAATTCATCAACGGTTATAGGAGTAGGCACGACAAAATTCTTATTCTCTGTTATCTTTTTGGCCAGGTCCCTGTATTCATTTGCCTGGGCAGCATCTGGATAATATTGAATAACTGTCTGCTTCTTTAACTCTGCCCTCTGGACCACATTGTCACGGGGGATATAATGTATCAACTGTGTGCTAAGTCGCTTTGCCAGCTCTTCAATCAACTCGATCTCCTTCTCAACCATTCTGCTGTTACAGATGAGCCCAGCTAATCTCACACTTCCACTTGTTGCGTATTTTAATATTCCCCTTGCAATGTTGTTCGCAGCATACATAGCCATCATCTCACCTGATGTGACTATATATATCTCCTGGGCCTTGTTTTCCCTTATTGGCATGGCAAAACCTCCACAGACAACATCACCTAAAACATCATAAAAGACAAAATCGAGATCAGGGGTATAAGCGCCATTTTCTTCCAGAAAATTTATTGCTGTTATTACCCCCCTCCCTGCACAACCTACACCAGGTTCCGGACCTCCAGATTCCGCACATTTTATCCCCTTAAAACCTGTCATTAAAACATCTTCTAATTCCAGGTCTTCAACAGTACCAGACTCCCTGGCAAGATCCATCACAGTAGCCTGGGCCTTTGCATTTAATATCAATCTAGTTGCATCCGCCTTTGGATCGCATCCTACGATCATCACATGTTTACCCATCTCTGCCAATGCAGCTACTGTATTTTGCGTTGTAGTAGATTTACCTATACCACCTTTTCCATAAACAGCTATCTGTCTCATATCCTTTCCCTCCACAACTGTTTTGTCCCGTTAGAATAACGGCTAAACAGCATTAAAATTGTAAAACGTAA
>CAJVYE010000246.1 GCA_913009285.1 uncultured Nitrospirota bacterium
CCCTGGGTCAAAGAACGATATGACAGCCTGGTCAAGAAGAACAGGTAATGAGATTATACAGACAAACGAAGGTAATGGTGTGTTTATCTTTTTTGTAAAGAAGACTAATTAGAAGGGAGGGAGGAAAAAGGTGGCCGAAAAAACAACAAAAAGACTGGCAATAATTGCTTCTAAAGGAACCCTGGATATGGCATATCCACCTCTTATTCTTGCAACTACAGCAATTGCAATGGATATGGAGGCAGGTATATTCTTTACCTTCTATGGTCTGAATATTGTTAGAAAGAGCACCATGAATTCATTAAAGGTTCCACCCTTAGCAAATCCTGCAATGCCTATTCCAATGCCAAATCTATTAGGAGCGCTTCCTGGTATGACTGCAATGGCAACAATGATGATGAAGAGCTGGATGGGTAAGGCAAAGGTGGCGAGTATATCTGAGTTAATCCAGATTGCAATTGATGGTGGAGTGAAGATGTGGGTATGTCAGATGGCAATGGAGGTCATGGGGGTAAAGAAATCTGACATAATAGATGGAATTGAAGATCCTGTGGGCGCTGCCACATTTCTTGATTATGCAGCGGACTCAGATATTTCTCTTTTTATTTGATTGGTATAATTTAAACCTTAGAGAGGCAAGATCAATAATTGAGATGCGGAGAAGATATATTATATATATATCTTCAAAGAAAGGAGTTGAGGTATGAAGTTTCATGATAGATGGGTAAAGACCCCTTTTATTATCTTACTAGCAGTTTTTGCTTTTTCTTTTAGCTGTGGTAAAGGAAAGGAGAAGGTTGTTGAGGCTCCCCCAACGGGACCAAATTATGGCACAGTAATGGATAGCATGGGAAAGCCGGTAGCGAGTGCATCAGTCTATTTGGTACCAGCTTCTGAACAAGAGGTTTCATGTAATGCAAATAGAATCGAGTATTATCCACCGAGGGCTCATATTGTACGTCCCCCTGGCGAGAGGGCATTCTTTGTAAACGGGGCAGATTCTACTATATATCTCTCTTCAATTGATGAGCCTTTAGAGTATACAGTTTATATGACACCTAAACCGGGTAAATGGCAGGTTACATATACAAGTGACGAGGGGAAATTCTGGTTTAAAGATACAAAACCAGGTGACTACTATATGTATGTAAAACCAGCCTCCAGAGAGAAGTATCTCCCGGGAGGGAGTCGATGTTGTGGAGTGCTAACTGTGAAAAGTGATGAGGATACAAGGAAAGAGATTACTATGTTGAGAAATGTCTCTTTGGAGCAGGTGGGAAAGGATTGGGATTTTCTCTTTTATCCCGGGAATCAAAAGATACCAGATGGACTTTATGGTATTCGTGCCGAGGATTGTGGAGAGTGTCATATAGATGAATATGTTGAATGGAAAGACTCTACCCATGCCCAGGCCCTCCAGGATCCTCAATACCAGGCAGAGATATCCAAACCAGGTTCTCCAAAATGGGTCTGTCTGAATTGTCATACACCAATCCAAAATCAGAGACCATATTACATAAAGGGATTAGTAGAGGGAGACTACTATCGTCCTATTAGAGAAGTCAATAAAGAATACGATCCTGTATTAGAGAGAGAGTCTATTTCCTGTGCTATATGCCATCTCCGTGATGGATATATTATTGGTCCATATGGGTCCAAGGTAGCAGCTCATCCTGTGAAAAAGGACAAGGCATACCTGGGTCGGGCCTGTGAGTACTGTCACACCATAAACGATGTTCTTAACCCTGCGACTGTCTGTTGTTTTGATGTAGGAAGGGAGATGCGATCAGGAGAGCCATGGAAAAAAGGGGAAAATTGTGTGACATGTCATATGCAATCCAAGCAACGACCCTTGATGGCAGGTTATCCAGCAAGAAAAGGGGCTACCCATTATTGGGCAGGCTCAGGGGCGCCAAAGTTCTTTTTTGGTTATGATAATATGGTAGAGAGAGGATACGTGCCAGGATTACAGATAACCATTAAAGAAATTACTAATGTTGGTCCAGGGAAAGAGGCTATTCTCAAGGTCCACTATAAGAATAGAACCGGACATTACCTTCTTACCGGGGATCCGGAGCGTTATCTTAAGATGGAGGCAGCCCTTGTAGATGCATCCGGGAAAAAGTTATATAAGAGTATAAATGACATTGAGCAGCATTGGATATGGGAACCTGTTTCATATAAAGATATAGATAACAGGATGAAGCCTTTAGAGGAACGGGATCTGGAGATCAAGATTCCATTACCTGATAATCTTAAAGGGTTGAAACTAGTATATAAGGGGACCCATGTACGGCTCACGCCGGGACACGCTGATCATATGGAAGGGAGTGTATACAATATTCGTGAGGTCTATCCTCTGTCTACGATCTTTTTTATGGAGGAGATCGATCTGAATACCAAGAAGAGGACCAAGCATTCATTGAAAGAGCTTATGGCTATATCTAAAAAGAAAGTAGGTGTGCTATAAATTTGAGATTATAAAGGGGGGAAGTTATGATGAAAAAGGTACTTAGTTGTTTAATAGTATTTTTATTTACTGTTGGTATATCGTATGCTGCACCGATCAAGATTCCCAAAACAGGGGTTACAACAAGCTATTCACCAGGGGATGATGGGGCATTAAAGAAGGGTGTTGCCTGGAGATCGGAAGAGCACACGTCTGAACTCCAGTCACATTCCTTTATCTCGTATGCCGTCTTCT
>CAJVYE010000247.1 GCA_913009285.1 uncultured Nitrospirota bacterium
GGGTATACGGAAGGGGTTAGATCCTTACTGAAGTTCAGGGAGCAAGGGGAACTTTCAGGGCTTCATGTCATTCTTGTAGATCATATAAAGACCTCTTCAGAATATGAGATGGCTGTAGAGGCTGTACTAGGAGATAGATTACAGGGGATCATTGTTGAAAGCCATACAGACAGTACAATGGCTATAGAGTATTTGAAAGATAAATCAGCCGGTAGGAGTACCTTTCTACCTATCAGTCCCCGGGAGATTAAAATGAAGCCCCCTTCTATAAATGGCAATGAGGGTGTGATAGGTAAGGCATTAGAACTGGTCAGTTGTGATGGAAGATATGAGAAGGTGCTTGAATATCTGTTAGGGAATGTGGTGTTGGTAAAGAATCTTGATGCAGCATTATCTCTATGGAACAGCAATGGTATATCCAGTACAATAGTCACCCTGGATGGAGATATCATAGATCCTCATGGTATTGTGGTGGGTGGAGGTGCGGTTAATGGTGGTTCAGGATTACTGAAGAAGAAGCGGGAGATAGTAGAGATAAAGAAAGAGGTTGAAGGTTTAACGGGGAGACTCAATGATCTCGAAACGGCCCGAAGCATTACACATGATGAGGTATTATCACTGGAGAAAGATGAGGAAGAGCTAAAGAAGGGTGTGTATGACAAGGAGCTGAAATGTATGAGGGAAGAGAAGGATCTCCAGCAGATAGAAGAGGAGTGCAGGAGGGTTGAAGAGAGATTGGATATATTTAATTATGAGAGAAGTGAATTCGATGCCGAGAAGAGGGAGCTAAGCGCAGAATCGGAGACGGTTGGAAAAGAATTAGCAGAACTTACTATGACAAAAGAAGAGAAGAATTCTGCCATAGAAAGGTTTAAGAAGGCTATTGAGACACTGCGTGGGGAACTTGATACCAGGAGTGAAGAGGTCAATAAAATAGAGGTGCTTTTGACATCCCTAAGGGGAAAGAGTGAGAATATACTATTGGATATGGATAGGCTGAGTAAAAACAGGAGTGATATAGAATCGAGGATTGAGAAGACAGGGAAGATCAGATCAGAGTCAAAGCAAAAGAGAGAGAGGTATAAAGAATCTATAGTGGAGGCTGAAGAGTCTATAAGTAATCTGTCAAGAAAGAGGGATGAGACAAGAAAAGAGATAATAAGGATAGAAGAGGACCTAAGGGAAAAATTGGAGTTGTTAAAGGGTTTAGATGACGAATTTAGGATAGTTAAGAAGGAAATAGAGGGTCTAAATGAGAAAGAAAAAGAGGTTGAATTAAAGAGGACCGAATTAAGTGTCCGGATAGATCATATAGTCAAGAGAGTTAATGAAGATCATGGAATACCTATCGAGCAGATGTTGCAAGGTGAGATTAATGAGTTGGATGAGGAGGAGGCAAATAACAGATTACAGACCATGAAGGATAAAGTCGCCAGAATAGGGGAGGTCAACCTAGCTGCGATTGGAGAATATCAAGACCTGAACGAACGTTACACCTTTCTCAAGGAACAGCAGGATGATCTGATCAACTCTATAAAAACACTCCATAGGGCTATAGAGAGGATAAACGCTACAACAGAGACGAGATTTATGGATACATTTAATCTTGTAAATGAAAATTTTAAGGTAATCTTCAGACGACTTTTCAATGGAGGAAGGGGAGAGCTGATTCTCTGTGATAAAGATAACGCATTAGACACAGGTGTGGATATCATTGTTCAACCGCCGGGCAAAAAGACTCAGAATATAACCCTCCTCTCAGCAGGTGAAAAGGCAATGGGTGCAATAGGACTTCTCTTCTCAATATTTGCTATCAGACCAAGCCCATTCTGTCTTCTGGATGAGATAGATGCACCTCTTGATGAAGCTAATATAATGAGATTCAAGAATATCCTCATGGAGATGACCGATAAGACCAAATTTATTATTATAACCCATAATCAGAAAACCATGTCTTTTGCCGATACCCTCTATGGCATAACAATGGAAGAAGAGGGGATCTCCAAAATAGTATCGGTCAAGTTAAACGAATCTTAGGAACTTGTGATATCCCACCTTTTTCCTTCTTTCAGTTGACTACTATATTACAGTGGTGAAGCAGAAGCTCTTTCCCTTGCATTTGACCCAAAAAATGCTCTTAAAGTTGACGATTTACCCACTATAAAGGCTTGTAAGATACTCAATAAGCATTTTACGATCTACACACGACTGGCTTTATCGGCAAACACATAAGCTCTTCGGCTTTCATACTCTACCCCGGGATATGGTTCTCTCTCGATTATCTCTATCTTTCCAAATCCACTGTCCTTTAGACAACTGAAAATGAAATCAGTAGTGAAAAACATGAAATCTATATCGACTTTCTTCCCGAGAAACTCGTCTAAGTGGATTGTCTCCTCACCAATGTGATATGTGAAAAGGAATATTCCACCCGGCTGTAACACACGAAATGCTTCACGGAATGCTATCCCTACTTGTTCTTCTGTGAAGTGAACTATAGCGTAGAAAGCTACAACACCAGCTATTGAGTCATTTTCAAATTCGAGCTCAAGAATATTTCCCTTTCGGAAGTATATCTCTGGATGAATTGTTCTTGCCTGTTCTAGTATTTTTTCTGACAGATCCAGCCCTGAAATTTCAATACCAAGGTTTTTCAGGTATTTTGTAGTATTACCAGGACCACAGCCG
>CAJVYE010000248.1 GCA_913009285.1 uncultured Nitrospirota bacterium
CTACACGACGCTCTTCCGATCTCACAGAAGGTTCTTGATTTTATTAAAAAGAATATGCGTGTAGAGCAGGTCATTGAAGTCAATAAGAAATTAGCCAAAAGTACGAATATCAAACCTATTTATAATTTTATGATCGGCTTTCCAACTGAGACAGAAGAGGATATTTCTTTAACCACAAAGTTGATTGTTAGATTGTTAGAGGATAATCCCAAGGCAATACTTCGGTATATCACCTACCTCAGTGTTTATCCTGGCACTGAGGTTTATGATTTAGCCTTAAAGATGGGGCTTAAGCCACCCTCCACATTAGAAGAATGGGGTAATCATCATTTCTTTGGCTTTAACAAATCATATCCTTGGCTATCAGAAGAGATGAAGGATAAAATAAAACGGGTTGTATATGCCTCTTATGGGACTAACAGGAAACTTGGTAATTTTTTTGATTCAAAGTATAAACGACTATTATTTAAAATATATTATCCTATGTCAAAATTTCGTCTAAAGCACAATTTTTATCACTTTATGCCAGAAGCGCGTTGGAATATGATAGATACAATTACTAAGGTTATGATGGGAGATGAAAAGAAGAAATTCGCTGGAATTGAGGAAATGTAAATTATTGCCTACTTATTACTATTTGCATTTGCTCACAGAAAAGCCAGAAGAACGTAAAATGTAAGAAAAAGAGAAGGTATATGTATCATGAAGATTCTGTTACTTCATGCCCCGTCCAAAAACAAGATATCCAGAACAGATCGTTGTCAGGTTGACACAAAGGATTTTTCAATTGGTATGCGTTTCCCACCTATTAATCTGATGTATCTAGGGGCGATCAGCCAAAAACTGGGCCATGAAACAACAATAATAGATGCACCCTTGGAAGGGGTATCACAGAGAAGATGTATTGAGATGTTAGATCAAGGGTTTGACTATGTTGTATCTAATCTCTCTTTCCAGACCTTAGAAGATGATCTGTATATCTTAAAACATGCAAAGCAAAGAGGGGCAAAGACGATCTCATTTGGTTATATGTCAACAATAAATGATATTGAGTTGACAGAAAAATATCCCTTTATCGACTATATAATCAGGGGTGAACCAGAGATTACCTACGAAGAGATACTCAATGGGATACCGCTGGAAACCATAAAAGGTATTACTGCTTCAAACGGCAATGGGATAATAAGAAATGATGACCGGGAGTTTAATAGGGATCTCGATTACCTCCCTTTTCCATCCCGTGATCTAATCAAAAATGACATATATAGGGATCCTGCAAATGGTAAGGCCTTTACAACAATACAGGCCTCGAGAGGGTGTAGTTTCAAATGCACATTCTGTCTAAGTAGATTGATGAATGGTGAAAAGATCAGATATATGAGCGTAGATAATGTTGTAGATGAGATACAATCTTGTATTACAGATTTTAATATATCCCGCTTTTTTTTTAGGGGGGATACCTTTACTGCGGATAAAGGGTGGGTGATAGATCTATGCAAGGAGATTGTCAAAAGGGGACTAAAGATTACATGGTATTGTAACTCCAGAGTTAACACAATAGATAGAGAAATGGTAAAGGTCATGAAAGAGGCTGGCTGCAAGGTAATTACATTTGGAATAGAATCCGGGAATGATGATATCCTAAGGTATATCAAAAAAGATATTACCAAAGAACAGGCATTAAAGGCAATAAGGCTTACAAAAGAGGCTGGTATACTTACGTGGACATGTTATATATTAGGACTTCCCCGAGATACTGAGGAGACTATCGATGAAACGATAAGATTCAGCAGGGAACTTGATAGCGATCTTGCCGATTTTCATAGATTTTTACCATATCCAGGGACAGAGGCCTATGAACAGGAACAATGTAAGATAGATCCTTCAATCATAAATAGTATGATTAATAGGGCCTATACCGGATATTTTCTTAGACCCAGGATTATACTTAGACATATTAATAGTTTTTTCTTGAAGGCTGATTCAATCTCTGATTTTTTGGGGGTGTGTAAGACCGGAGGGATAGTGATGAAGAGATTAGTTGGGCGTTATATACATAATTTGAGCAGACCATAGGAGAAACTTTTTCATGAATCTAATAAAACTATAGGAAGATGTTAAGATGAAAGTAATACTTGTAAAACCGCCGGATACCTCATTTGGGGCATTTAAAAATATAGGAGGTAGACATCATCCCATAAATCTTCTTTATCTGGCGTCTTGTCTTTTAAAGGATAATGGAGTAGAAGTAGAGATACTAGATCTAGAAATTGAATCGGAAGATGAGCTCTTCGCCATAAAAGACAAAAGACCTGATATTGTTGGTATATCCACGATGACCCCGACAATGCCTTCTGTTATAAAGATTGCCAATATTGCAAAGGAGGCAGGGGCAAAGGTTATTTTGGGTGGTGCCCATGCAACGATAATGCCTGAAGAATCTCTACTGGAGACCATTGCAGATATTGTGGTGAGAGGAGAGGGGGAAGAGGCATTAAGAGAGATAGTTAGGGCTTTAAAGAATAATTCAGACTTAAAAGATATAGAGGGGATATCCTACAAGACCGGGAAGGGGATATCTCATAATAAACCACGTCCATATATACAAGATATGGATATTTTACCTATCCCTGA
>CAJVYE010000249.1 GCA_913009285.1 uncultured Nitrospirota bacterium
CCGACCACCGCAATCTACACTCTTTCCCTACACGACGCTCTTCCGATCTAACAATATATTGAGAAATAGCGAGATCCAAACATGGATCGTAGTAGTCATTACTATATATCCCCTCCTTAAATGAGAAGTTATCGTAGCTCTGCCAAGAGGGTTTCTCAGAGCAGTCACACAGTCCATTCTGGCCAACCTCTACCTCCACCTGGCCGTCCGTCCCAAAACAGAGTACGGTATTCCACATCACCTCGTGACAGATGAGGAGATAAATTAAAACCCAAACTGAAATAATAGATATTCTTTTAAGCTTTTGGAATGTATATTTCATAATAACAGATTCAGATTTCCTTCTATCTTATCTTTGACCGTTAAGAAATTATGTTGTAATCATTTAAACATAAACAAAAAGAGATGTCAATATGTATCTAAATTTTTGACAGAGGATTTGAGATTGGGGTAAAAATTGCATTTTTTGGGATTATTTACCAATACAAAAATCGCTGAATATCTTGTTAAGTACATCCTCGGAAAAGGTCTGACCTGTAATCTCTCCAAGACTCTCCATCGCGGTATTGATATCAAGGGCAATAAATTCCTCTGACATTGAGTTCTTCATACTCTCTATCGCATTTTTCATGCTCTCTTTTGCACGGATCAATGCCTCTTTATGCCGTATCTTCGTTATCAGTATGCTCTCAGGGGTGATCTCTTTGTCTATCAATAATTCCTTTATCCCATCCTTTAATCTATCAAGCCCCGTCTTCTTAGTAGCTGATATCGTATACATTCTCTTATCATAAAATGCCCTTTTTATCTCGTCTATCTCTATCACCTGCAGAAGGTCTATCTTATTAATGATGACAATGAGGTTTTTATTACTAACCTCACGCATTATGGAGCGATCATCATCAGTCAATCTCTCTGATCCATCTAACATCATAAGGACGATATCAGCATCTTTAAGTAAATCCATGGTCCGCCTCATCCCTTCTTTTTCTACATATCCCCCTGTTCTCCTTATCCCTGCTGTATCAATGATGTTCAGGTGTATCCCATCTATATTGATCATCTCTTCTATTGAATCGCGTGTGGTGCCTGGTATTGGAGTCACTATAGCCCTTTCTTTGTTAAGGAGTGCATTTAACAGACTCGACTTCCCTACGTTTGTCCTGCCGACAATGATAGTTCTTGCCCCCTCTCGTAGTATCCGTCCATGATCAAAGGTCTTAAGGAGCGTCTCTATACTTTTCAATACCCTCTCTGATCTCTCGAGCAAGAGATCTCTTGATTCTATATCTATATCTTCCTCGGAAAAATCTATAGATGCCTCTACCTGTGCTGCGATCCCTATCAACTCTTCTCTCAAAGAAGAGATCTCTTTTGATAGACCTCCCTCCATGTGTCTGATAGCCATACGAAGACTGAGATCCGATCTTGATCTAATAATATCTATGACCGCCTCTGCCTGGGTGAGATCTATCCTCCCATTCAGAAATGCCCTCTTTGTAAACTCTCCAGGTTCAGCAGGCCTTGCACCTCCCTTTATCACTATATTGAGTATTGACGTTAATGGAATCATCCCCCCATGACAGCTTATCTCAACAACATTCTCCCTTGTATTGGATCTTGGAGCAAGCATCACTGTCAGGAGTACTTCATCTATTCTTCTTCCACTCTCTGGATCCACTATAAAGCCGTATGTTACCCTGTGAGACTTTACTTCTCTGAGTCTCTCCCCTCTTACATCTACAAATACTCCTTTTACTATATCTACAGAGGATGAACCACTTAGCCTTATAATCCCGATACCCCCTTCTCCATGAGGTGTGGAGATCGCTGCTATGGTATCCTGCGAGGTATTCATAGTGAATTTAACAGGTGAACTAAGCCTTTGCCTTTTTGTTTATTAGATATTGTTGAGCTATGGACAGGATGTTATTTACTAGCCAATATATGACAAGTCCTGTGGGAAAGTTCAGGAAGAAAAAAGTAAATACTATCGGCATTATCATCATCATCTTTGCCTGTGTAGGATCGGCAGGTGCTGGGCTCACCTTTTGCTGGATGAACATTGATATACCCATAAGTATCGGGCTTATATAATAAGGGTCCATCTCTGAGAGGTCCTTAATCCACCAGAAAAAGGGTGCCTTTCTTAATTCTATAGAGACCATCAGGAGACGATAGAGGGCAAAAAAGACAGGGATCTGGAAGACCATGGGTAGACACCCACCCACCGGGTTCACCTTGTTCTCCTTGTACATGCGTATGAGTTCCTGATTCAGCTTCTGCTTATCGTTCTTGTATCTCTCCTGTAATATCTTCATCTGAGGCTGGATCTTCTGCATATCTTTCATAGATTTGAAGCTCTTATTAGTGAGGGGATAAAACAATGCCTTTATCACAACTGTCAAAAGGATAATAGCAACCCCATAGTTACCAGAGATCGGAAGAGCGTCGTGTAGGGAAAGAGTGTAGATCTCGGTGGTCGCCGTATCATTAAAAAAAAAAACCCCCTCCCCCCCCCCCCCCTCACCCACCCCCCCCCCCCCCACACCCACGCACTGCCTATTTACTGCCGTACCTCACCTATTTAACCCTGCCTCCTGTCGCACCGAGCTCGATCTGTATGTGCGG
>CAJVYE010000250.1 GCA_913009285.1 uncultured Nitrospirota bacterium
TTTCATGCATGGAAACTCTCCTTTTTAGTTTGTTATTTTTGCTTGAGAAACAACTAAAATTATAGAGGGTTTTCATGCATAAGTCAATGTTTTTATTGACTTATTCTCTAATAATTTAAACAGGCTTATGGAGTGTAACAGGTATTTCGATCTTTTCTATTGTAAAATTAGTCATCCATTTACCCGTGAAATTATATAATAGAGATTTCCATATAAGAAATTACTCTGCATAGTCAATCGAAATCCTCGATGAGGTACTACTCATCATACAAAGGATAAAGCCTGCAGTTGCCCCGGATTTCTACTTAATAGTCTTGTGTAATTTATTATCTGAAAATCTATAAATGCCTATCACTCCTCTTTGATATTAACTCTACTAAATCTCCTTATCACTGTCAAGCAGAAATAAGAGGATCATCTCCTGATCCCTGTGAACAAAAGATAAATCTTGACGTACGTAAGGCTATGATGTATTTATATAATATAATCCCTTTATAAAATAATTGTTAAGATAGGAGGTGTTTTATATATGGTAGAGAACATAGAATGGTTAGGACATGCAACATTCAGGATAACGGGTGAGAAGAAGATCTATATTGATCCGTGGAAGATCAAGGAAAAGGATGAGGCTGATATTATCATTATCAGTCATTCACACTATGATCACCTTTCTGTACCTGATGTGGAAAAGATTCAAGGTAATAAGAGTGTAATTATTACAACAGCAGATAGTGCATCTAAGCTTTCAGGGGATATAAAGACACTTACACCTGGGGAGAAAGTAGACGTTGATGGGGTAATAATCGAGGCGGTCCGTTCCTATAATGTTGACAAGGATTTTCATCCAAAACCCAACAATTGGCTCGGCTTTATAATCAATATCAATAAGAAGAGGATATACTATGCTGGTGATACAGATTACATACCTGAGATGATGGATTTAGGGGATATTGATATTGCCCTACTACCTGTTGGAGGAACATATACTATGACAAGTGAAGAGGCGGCTAAGGCAGCAAATGCATTTAAGCCGAAGTTAGCAATCCCATATCACTGGGGAGACATTGTTGGTTCAAGAGAGGATGCAGAGAGATTTAAACAGTTGTTTGAGGGAGAGACAGAGATACTTTAGAGATTATGGATTACAAAGAGACATTAAATTTGCCAAATACCGATTTTCCTATGAAGGCAAAACTTCCCTCAAAGGAGCCTGAACTATTGAAGAGATGGGAAAGGGAGGATATATATCGTAGGATCAGGGAGAAATTTGCCGATTGTCCGAAATATATCCTCCATGATGGTCCACCTTATGCCAACGGACATATCCATATGGGGACCGCCCTGAATAAGATACTTAAGGATATCGTTGTCAAGATAAAGACAATGGAAGGGTTTAATGCAGTCTATGTTCCAGGGTGGGACTGTCATGGACTCCCTATAGAGCATAATGTTGACAAGGAACTTGGTCCCAAAAAAAGGGAGATGAGTAAACTTGAGATAAGGGGGTTATGCAGAGAATATGCTGAGAAATTTGTAAAGATCCAGAGAGATGAGTTTAAGAGACTGGGCGTATTCGGGGATTGGGAGAGACCATATCTTACCATGAATTTTTCTTATGAGGCTACCATTGTACGAGAACTAGGGAAATTCTTCGAGAATGGAAGTGTATACAGAGGATTAAAGCCAGTCCGCTGGTGTCCTCATTGCAAAACAGCCCTGGCCGAGGCAGAGGTCGAGTACGAAGATCACAAGTCCCCTTCTATTTACGTGAAGTTTCCGTTGGAATCAGATATCAGTGAAATTTCCCCTTCCTTGAAAGGGAAAATCTTTGTGATCATCTGGACGACTACACCGTGGACCCTTCCAGCCAATCTGGCTATATGCCTTCATCCAGATTTCAGGTATGCTGCAGTAAAGGTTGACAGTGACATACTAATAGTAGCAGAGGAGTTGATGCCTGATTTTTTAAATAGATGCGCTTTCAAGGAATATACGGTTATAGATACCTTTGCTGGTAAAGATCTTGAAGGTCTTAAATGTCGACATCCTCTTATGACAGATAGGAGGTCTGAGTTGATCCTTGGAGAACATGTTACTCTGGAACAGGGGACAGGTTGTGTTCATACTGCGCCAGGACATGGTGAGGAAGACTATGAGATTGGCATGAAATATGGTCTCGATATTTATAACCCGGTTGACGAGTCAGGGAAGTTTCTCCCTGAAGTAGAGCACTTTGCCGGGATGAATGTATTCGAGGCAAATAAGGCTATTAATAAAAAATTAAAGGATGATGGGTATCTGATATATGAAGAGAGTATTACTCATTCTTATCCAAATTGTTGGAGGTGTAAGAATCCGATCATACTAAGGGCAACTTCTCAGTGGTTTATCTCCATGGAAAATAATGATCTAAGGAGGAAGGCACTGAGTGAATTAAGAAAGGTTGAGTGGATACCTACATGGGGAGAGGAGCGTATATACGGAATGATAGAAAACAGACCGGATTGGTGTATCTCCCGTCAAAGGGTATGGGGTGTTCCTATTACAGCATTTTACTGCCGATCATGTGGTGAGGTCTTATCATCAAAAAACATTACAGACCATTTTGCCGCTT
>CAJVYE010000251.1 GCA_913009285.1 uncultured Nitrospirota bacterium
TGCGATGATGTACAGTGATGTAGATCATGGCGTCATATCGTATGTATTTGTACTTGTATTTTTTTTTTTTTTTTTTCAAGCAGAAGACGGCATACGAGATAAAGGAATGTGACTGGAGTTCAGACGTGTGCTCTTCCGATCTGTTTTGGATGGGGCAAATTTCCTCATGAGTTTGGGGATAAGTCCACCAAGGCAACTGTGGTCGCCTGAACTTAGGGAGGAAAGAGAGAATTCCTCATAACCTGTGTTCTTTATAGATTCCTCCAGTATCTCTATGATCTTCTCCTCACTCCTCTCTCTCACAGGACGGTATATGCTCCCTGCGTGACAGAACCTGCAACCCTGTGTACAACCACGGTCTATCTCTACAGATATGCGATCATGTATCAGCTTTGTGTATGGAACCACAGGAAAGGTCGGATAGTCCACTGAGTTCAGATCATAGACATTCCGTTTTTCGACCGTGTATCCTTCCTTCAAGGGTCTGATCTTGCTAATTGTCCCATCCCTGTTGTAATCGATCTCAAATAATGACGGTATATATATCCCCTTTATCCCTGTCATCGCCTCTAATATTTCTTTTTTTGTTCTTCTATTACCCCTGCACTCTTGATATGTATCTATGATCTCTATGATTATCTCCTCTCCATCACCTATCACAAAGAGATCAAAGAAATCTGCCAAGGGTTCTGGATTGAATGCGCATGGCCCCCCACCAATAATAAGTGGGAAATCCTCATCCCGCTGTTTAGATCTGATGGGTATCTTTCCCAGGGAAAGGATATTAAGGATATTTGTATAACTCATCTCATGCTGAAGTGTGAATCCTACTATGTCAAATCGGTTCAAGGGGGTATATGACTCTAAACTGCAAAGGGGGTGGTTTTTGCCTATTAGGATCTCTTCATAATCTATGCCCGGGGAAAATACCCTCTCGGCCACGACATCAGACCTCCTGTTTAATATGTGGTAGAGTATCTTTAATCCCAGATGCGACATCCCTATCTCATAGAGATCAGGGAATACAAGAGCTACCTTTGTCCTGGTCTTAGAGTGATCCTTATGAATAGAGTTTATCTCATTCCCAAGATATCTGGAAGGTCTCTGGACAAGTGAAATGATCTCATTCCTCAATCTTGAATCTCCTCATCCTGATATTGAGCAGGATCCCAATAGCGATAAAGGTTGTTACCAATGAAGAGCCGCCATAGCTCATAAGTGGAAGAGGCATCCCGACGATAGGAAAGATCCCGATAGTCATACCTATGTTCAGGATTATATAGGACGTCAGCATACAGACAATACCAACAGATAGGAGTGCGCTAAATCTATCTCTCGAGCGATAAATTATGTCAATACCCTTTATAATTAGGATAAGATAGAGTATTATAAGTATAGATGCCCCGACAAAGCCCATCTCTTCGGCAAGGACAGAAAATATGAAGTCTGTATGCTTCTCTGGAAGGAAATTTAACCTGCTCTGGGTCCCTGCAAAGAGCCCTTTTCCTAGAAACTCACCTGAACCAATAGCGATCTTTGACTGTAGTATATGGTAGCCCATTCCGAGTGGGTCAGCATCAGGGTTGATAAGGGTCAATAGACGTTCTCGCTGATAGTCCTTGAGAAAGTACCACATAGTTGGTAGAAGAAGGATCCCGCATCCTGTCAGAATAGCAAGGGATCGTCGATCTATATTAATCATAAGAATCATTGAGATTAATATAATGACCATAATAAGTGAAGTGCCCAGATCAGGCTCATTTGCAATCAGAAAAAAGGGAATCAGGGTAATGACCGCAGGAACAAATAGATCCCTCAGTCTATATCTCTTAATTATCCTCTTGTCATCAAAATACCTGGCAAGTGCTATAATTACTCCCACCTTGGCGAATTCAGATACCTGGAAGGATAAGGGTCCGATAGATAGCCACCTCTGTGCTCCGGATGTGACCTTGCCGAAGATGAGTACCAGGATCAGTGCAATGATGACAATAGCATATATGAAATAGGCAAATTTTTGGAGGGAATGATAATCTATCAGAAGGATCAAAAACATCGCTATCAATCCATATGATAACCAGTATATCTGCGTAATATATAACTTATATTCTACTCTTCCCTGGGTGGCACTGTAGATGATCACAACACCCCATATAGATATAGCAATCGTCGATATAAAAAGAACCCAATCAAAGTTTGAGATTAATCGTCTGTCAAACATCTCTGTAAATGCACCTTAATTAAATAATTTGCAGAGTTCACAGGGATCAGAGGTCAGAAATTCGTAACCGTTTACGGTTCGAAATTGGAAATTAGAAATTAGGTAATAGTTCAGCCATAATTTTAATCCTTAAAAAGCATAATACATTACCACGGATATTCACGGATTTACACTGAGATTTATTAATGGAACTTCATCGTGAGATGAAGTCCTATTAAATAAATTCCAATAATATTTCGTGTCTTTCCGTGGTGAACTATAGATCGGAAGAGCGTCGTGTAGGGAAAGAGTGTAGATCTCGGTGGTCGCCGTATCATTAAAAAAAAAAAAAAAAACAAAATTAAAAATTAAAAATCAAAATTCAAAATCAAATAGTAGACTAACACGACATA
>CAJVYE010000252.1 GCA_913009285.1 uncultured Nitrospirota bacterium
GACTAAGTTGTGACTACTTGGTCTACTTGCGTCCGTTGGCCATGTTTTTATTTTTTTTTTTTTTTAATGATACGGCGACCACCGAGATCTACACTCTTTCCCTACACGACGCTCTTCCGATCTCCATGCCCAATACTGATAATTTATTTCTCATATCCACCTCCTGCAGATTATACTTCTTAAGTTGAAAAATATCCATAATGAAAAGTCCTATGCTATCCAGTTAAACTCCTCTTTTAAACCCTCCTCTAATTTTACATGGGGGGAGAATCCCAGTTCATTTTGTGCCTTCTTTATATCGGCATAGGTATGCCTCATATCGCCCTTCTGGTCATCCATATATCTTACCTCTGGCTCCTTTCCCCCTATCTCCTTTAGAATCCTTAATACACCGTTAATACTTATCCGTGAACCTCCCCCGATATTGTATGTCTCTCCATCTTTCCCCTTCTCCATAGCGAGGATATTTGCTTCAATGATATCCGAGATATAGGTAAAATCCCTTGTCTGTTCACCATCACCATATAGGTGGATCTCCTTATCCTTCAGTATCGCTGTGATGAATCTGTTAAATGCCATATCCGGACGCTGTCTTGGCCCGTAGACAGTAAAGTAGCGTAAAGATATTACAGGGAAGTCAAAATTCTTCCAGTAGAGATAGCATAGATCCTCTCCTGCCAATTTTGTTACACCGTATGGGGAGACAGGGAGGGGATAGCTATCCTCTCTCATCGGTATATCCTTTGTATCACCATACACAGAGGATGATGAGGCATAGATAAATCGCTTGATCCCTTTCTCTTTTGATCCTTCCAACAGGACCTGTGTGGCGAGCACATTATTATCACTATAGATCTTAAAATCCTTTCCCCAACTTGCCCTCACACCAGCCTGTGCTGCCTGATGAAATATGTAATCAATATCATTCAGTATCGAACTCAGGTCAAGATCAAGGATATTCTTCTCTATGAATGTGAAATTTGTCGATTTTAACAGTCCCTTCAGGTTTTCCTCCTTTAATCTCCTCGGATAGTAATTAATAAAACAGTCGATGCCGAGGACATCATGGCCTTCCTTAATCAACCGTTCTGAAAGATTGGATCCAATAAAACCTGCTGCACCAGTTACTAAGCATCTCATAACTTATCTCCCATCATTTCTTTAACTGCCTTGTATACCTCTTCGACTGTTATCCCTTTCATGCACTCCATGGTTTTACATCTCCTTTTATAGCATCCGCTGCAAGCTAAGTTTTTATGGATAATAGTATGATTATTCCCGTAAGGACCATTCCTTATTGGATCGGTAGGACCAAAGATAGCCACTGTGGGGATATTTAGTGCTGCAGTTATATGAAGTGGACCTGTATCACTCCCGATAAACATCTTGCACCTCCTGAGCAGGACGGCTGCCTGTTTAACAGTGGTAAAAGGAGGAGTGACCGGTTTGTGGTGCATCATATTTGAGATCTCACTAACCAATCCTTCCTCACCTGGACCCCATGTCAGTATAACCTTCTTATTTAGTTCATCCATGATCCCGTCGCTCAGTTCAGCATACTTTCTGGTCTCCCATTTCTTTGTCTTGAACCCTACACCAGGGTTTACTGCGATAAATCCCTTCTCTGGATCAATATTCTTTGCCCTCAGGAAATCATCTATATACTTTTCATCAGCAGGAGATGTCTGTATGGTAAACTCCTTACTAAAGGAATTAAGTCCAAGCGATCCAAGGAGGGAAAGATTTTTATCTATGACATGAATATCCTTTCCAATAGGGGATGCCTCTACAGTCATAAATAGTCTATTCAGTGGCTCCCTTGCATCGCCCCTGTTGAAACCAATCCTGACTCTGGCCCCGCTTAGATAGGCTATTACACCACTCTTAATCAATCCCTGAATGTCTATGGCAAGGTCAAATTTCTTACCCCTCAACACCTTTATCTTACTGATCATCTCATTAATCGTTGATCGGTTGAGTCTCTTCCTCCACTTCCCGGTATTGATGACAATTATCTCATCTAAATCCTTGTTACCCTCGAGTATCTCCCTGGCCTTACTCTCTACTACCCATGAGATGTAGGCACCCGGATAATTCTTGCGGAGTGTCTTGAGTACAGGAAGGGCATGGACCACATCCCCGATGGAGCTGAGCTTTACTATCAGAATCCTCTTAAAGTTTCTCATACCTCTTATAATTTTTAATCTCTGCTCAAAATCCCTATAAATTTTGAGTAGATACCCCCCTCCTTAAGTACCGGAATAATGGCGCCGCACATGATCCCAACAATAGCACCTGATATAACGTCAAATGGATAATGTACTCCTATATATACCCTGGAATAGCATACAGCAAAGGCAATAAAGAATACATATGGTGCAATCCTCCTATATTCATAACCGATCATTGTCGCCACGGTAAAGATATTTACCGCATGGGAAGAAGGAAGGGAAAGAGAGCTATTACATGGTACAAGTAGGTGTATACTCTGGAGCACATTACATGGACGTATCCTTTTAAACAGTGGTTTAAGTACATCATCGTTTAAGAAATCAGTGAAAGCCACCGCTATAATAGTC
>CAJVYE010000253.1 GCA_913009285.1 uncultured Nitrospirota bacterium
TTGTTGTTGTATTGACTGCTGTGTTGTATTTTTTTTCTATTTTTTCTATTTTTTTTTTTAATGATACGGCGACCACCGAGATCTACACTCTTTCCCTACACGACGCTCTTCCGATCTAAATCTTTTACCCTTGCCTATACATTCAATGTAAGGACTTGCGGTTTTTGCAGATAAGATGGCAATATCTCTGATACCATTCCTCTTATAGAAATCTATGGTGTGTTCTATTAAAGGTTTATTCAGCAATGGCAACAGAGCTGTTGGGTAAGCTATTGACAGAGGGTTTGGATTTGTACTCTCGCCTCCTGTCAGGATAACTCCTTTCAAAGAACCTCCTAATACTAAAAAATCAGTAACAGTTTAGTTTTTGCTCAAGCACTATCTATAGGATATATACGATAGAATAAATTATTTAATTGATTGCTATTGCACTGATAGGTATAATAATAAAATTGATATTTACGTTCTCTTCTTACCACTATAGTTTGATTTTATTATAGTTTTTGTTACTTGTAATGTCAAGACAAATTTGTTCTTAATTTCTTATGGAGAGTACTATAAGGATATAAAGGAGGCACAATGAGGGCTACAAGGGGTATCTTCAGAAAGGTAATGGATACAGTTTTCCTGAGAAGATGCAAGATATGTAATTCAATCATAGTAGAGGAGGGAAAAAGGCATATCTGTATGGGCTGTTGGAGGAATATCACATTGATAGGTAAACATCTCTGTTCCTGTTGCGGCAAGCCTCTTCAGATTAGTTATGACCTGTCAGAGGAGTTAAATGGCTATATATGCGGGAGATGCAGAGAGAAACCCCCAGTATTTGATTCTGTTTGCTCCATATGCCGTTATGATGGTGTTTTAAAGGAGTTGATCCATATCTATAAATACAACATGATAAAAAGTCTGGGCTGTGACCTTGTCTCTTTGATGATCGATTATATTAAATCAGGTAATGGTATACACCCTCATCCCAACAGCATTATGTATGTCCCACTTCATAGGAGGAAGCTTAAAGAACGGGGATTCGACCAGTCCTACATACTGGCAAGGGAAATAGGGGATTATCTGAATATCCCACTAATCACAGACAACCTGTCAAAGAGTCGGTATACTGGACCTCAGGTCAAATTGAGCGGGAATGAACGTCTGAGGAATGTAAAGGGGGCATTCATAGTCCAGAGACCAGATGAGATCAGGAAAATGAATATCCTCCTTATCGATGATGTCTTTACGACAGGGACAACAGTTAATGAGTGTGCCAGGGTGTTAAAGAGGGCGGGGACGGATAGAGTGGATGTATTGACATTGGCACGGGCTGTATAAATTGTAACCGTTCACGGTTCGAAATTGGAAATTCGAAATTGGGTAATAGTTCACCGGGGGAAAATATTTCGACCTGTACAGTTAGATATAGCATTATAACTCAATACTATAGCCGAGGCGTCTCGCCTCGGATGTCAGGCAGGATGCCTGACCTATATTCAGTGTTTTCTGTGGTTTCTGTGGTTAAAAAACAAACCACAGAAAACAAAAATAGCTGAACTATTACGAAATTGCCTATCAGCCATCCCTGAGATTTTCAATCTCATTCAAAAAAGAAGAAACAGAGGGTTGCTACCATTATTACAGCTAATATATAACGTTAACAATTTCAAAGAATTACAATCATTCAAGAATTCCTGTTTCATAGGAGGAGGAGATTATACAATCATCTGATAGTATAGCTGCGATATGATAACACAAATTTCCAATTTCCAATTTCCAATTTCAAACCGTGAACGGTTACGTTATATGGAAATCTATAGAATGGGATTTTTGTTGACAAATCAGGGGTTTTGATAATATATTTAATCCATAAAAGGAGGTAAAAATGGTAACAAGAAACATAGCATTTGTATCTTCCTTCTTGCCAAGAAAGTGTGGTATTGCTACATTTACATCTGACCTGATAGAAAATGCCAAGAGGTCGGCTGGACATCGGCTTTCGCCTTTGGTTGTAGCAATGGAAGGAAACCAGAAGTTTGATTATGATGATATAGTAAAATTTGAGATAAGGCGAAACGTTAAGAATGACTATATTTCTGCTGCAGATTATATCAACTTCAGCGGTATAAGCCTTGTGAGTCTTCAGCATGAGTATGGTCTGTTTGGTGGTAATTGTGGAAGTTACATCAGCCTACTGTTGAATCGTCTTAATAAACCTATCATTACAACACTTCACACTATACTGGATGAGCCAAGCGAATATCAATATAAGATATTGTGCGATATCGCTGATGCCTCCTATAAAATAGCTGTGATGAGCCATCGGGGCATAACAATGCTCAAAGAGATCTATAATGTACCAGATGAAAAGATCGAATTTATGCCCCATGGCATGCCTGATCTACCCTTTGTCGATTCTAATGATTTCAAACAAGAATTAGGTTTCGAGGGAAGAAAGATTATCCTCACCTTTGGTTTACTAAATCGTGAGATCGGAAGAGCACACGTCTGAACTCCAGTCACATTCCTTTATCTCGTATGCCGTCTTCTGCTTGAAAA
>CAJVYE010000254.1 GCA_913009285.1 uncultured Nitrospirota bacterium
AATGATACGGCGACCACCGAGATCTACACTCTTTCCCTACACGACGCTCTTCCGATCTCATTATTTGTCAGCCTGAAGGTATCCTTTTTTGCCGGTCTTATAATATCATTACCTGTGGTAATATATCAGATATGGAGTTTTGTTGCCCCCGGTCTAGTAAAGAAGGAGAGGAGATATTCATTCCCTTTTGTTATAATTTCTACCATATTTTTTTTTGTCGGTGTTCTATTCGCCTATTCTGTTATTCTTCCCTTAGGTCTGAAGTTCCTCTTGACGTTTGGTGCAAGATACTGGAAACCCAATATAACCGTTGGTAATTATCTGTCATTTTCTCTCAAACTTATGTTTGCCTTTGGGATCGTATTTGAACTCCCTCTGGTCATCACCTTTCTTAGCATGTTAGGGATTGTTACACCGAAACAACTTTCGAGAAACAGGAAATATGTCTTTCTTCTTTGTTTTGTTATAGGGGCTATTCTTACTCCCCCTGATATCTTTACTCAGATATTGATGGCTATTCCGCTAATGGTTCTCTTCGAGATCAGTATCGCATCAGCAAAGATCTTTGGGAAAAATAAGGATAAAAAAGAGGGAGAAGATTAGCCAATTTCAAACCGTGAACGGTTACCTTTATGGATAGAATACGTGCTCATATTGTTGTCAGTGGGATTGTTCAGGGGGTATTCTTCAGGGCAAATACGAGGAGTAAGGCGCAGATGATCGAGGTTACTGGATGGGTACGAAATAGACCTGATGGTACAGTCGAGGTGATTGCAGAGGGAGAGAGGGAGAGAATCCAGAGATTTATAGATTGGTGTCATAAAGGGCCATCCGGTGCCTCTGTAAGCAAAGTGGACGTAAGATGGGAGGAGTATTCTGGAGAATTTCAGGGATTTGAAGTGAGATACTAGATGGGCAAGATCAAATATCCACCTCTGGTAAAGCTAATCATGGGTCTTATCTTCGGAGAGGAAGAGATATCCTGCCTGGCAAAGGAGAGCTTATCTGAGAGGTATGGTAGGATAGACTTTGAGAGTGATATAATACCCTTTGATTTTACTGACTATTATGAAAAGGAGATGGGGAGGAATCTGAAAAGAGGGTTTATCTGTTTCGATGATCTGATAGAGGTTGATAGTCTTCCAGAGATCAAACTCCATACAAATGAAATAGAGACTATGTTTACCAGAGAAGGAGGAGGACGGCTTATCAATATAGATCCTGGCTATTTATCGGCAGAGAAATTGGTACTGTCGACCACCAAAAATTTTTGTCATAGACCCTATCTGATGAAGGGTATATATGCTGAGCTTACCTATTGTTTTTATACTGGTTCATTTCACCCTCTCGATTGGACATATCCCGATTATAAGGTCAAGGAGAGGATAGAGATGTTTAATATGATAAGGAAGAGATATATGGAACAGCTCGGTAAGCAGTAGGCACTAAATAATCTTTACTTCTTACTGCCTACTGCTTACTATCTGTGCTTATCCCCAGAAAGGGCAGAAAAACCTTTTAAATAAATCAGATTGAAGTTTTGGTAATTTAAGTGTCATGATAGAGATCATCAATCTAACAAAAAGGTATGGAGATCTGATCGCTGTCTCAGGGCTCAACCTGAAGATCCCGGAGGGTGAGATATTCGGTTTTCTCGGTCCTAATGGAGCAGGAAAGACTACAACTGTAAAGATACTTGCGGGTATTCTGAGGCCCACAGAGGGGATTGTCAGGATAGGGGGATTTGATATTCAGAGGGAATCCTCAAGGGCAAAGAAGATAACCGGATTTATACCTGATAATCTATTTATATATAATAAGCTAACCGGTAGGGAATTCCTTGATTTTGTCTGTGATCTCTATTCTATTAACGGTTCAGAGGTGGATAGAAGAAGAGAAGAGCTTTTTCGACTCTTCGAGCTTAATGGCTGGGAGGATGACTTGATAGAAGGGTATTCCCACGGGATGAGGCAAAAACTTGTAATATCTGCGGCATTGATCCATGCCCCAAAGGTAATCATAGTTGATGAACCCATGGTAGGACTTGATCCCAGAGGGGCTATGAAGGTCAAGGAGATCTTTAGGAACTTAAGCAAAAAGGGTGTGATTATATTCATGTCTACCCATTCCCTTGAGACAGCTCAAGAGATGTGCCATCGTATAGGGATAATCCAGCAGGGGAGGTTGATCGCTCTCGGGAGTATAGAGGACCTCAAGAGAGATGTCCGGACAGAGGATACAAGGTTGGAGGATATATTCCTGGAATTGACAAAGGATAATAATTAGGGACTGTAAAATAATAACTTTTACAGTCCCTAAGGCTATCTGAATATCTTCTTTATCGTCTCATAGGCAAATTGTGCATGCAGAACCGGATTTAAGAAACTCTTCAGGATATAACGATATGGCATATCACCTGTATAAAGGTGCCATAACAATCTTGATACCTTTCGACGTTTCGGATCCTAGATCGGAAGAGCACACGTCTGAACTCCAGTCACATTCCTTTATCTCGTATGCCGTCTTCTGCTTGAAAAAAAAAAAATATA
>CAJVYE010000255.1 GCA_913009285.1 uncultured Nitrospirota bacterium
TATCTCATCCTTTCTGCATTGCGCTCAAAATAGCCAATCTCTTTTAGTATTTTATCCTGCGTTTCTTTAGTTTTCGGCCTATGCCGCCGCATGGCCTTAACCAAAGCCTCAATATCTCCATCGTCAAGTTCAACATAACGTTCTTTAACCCATTCTTTAGTCTTGGTTGTGTTGGACCAATACAACAATTTACCTATATCCCCAAGATGTTCACGGGCATGGTAGAGGTCAACTATCTGAATAGCCTCGTGAAAATGTTCATCAGCGAGATTCCATATCCAAGGTGCCCCATCACCTATTACAACCATTTGCCTGGCTCGCTGCACACCACGCCGAACTGCCTCGGCATAAATCCGTGGGCCAAACTCCTCAGCACTCTCAATCGCACCCACATAAGTGGTCGAGTCCTCATCTCTTATCGGATGACCTTTATCATCTACGGTTGTTTGGGTAAACACACAACCAAGCTTCGATTCCCTTGTCCTTGCCTCGCCATTTAAAGCCTTCCCCCTTCGACCCATGGTCTCGCTCTTTACCACTGGTACACCAGTGCCGTCTACTGCTATGTACATCTTGGGAGTGGACTTTATTGGCACAACTTTGCCTGAAAGGGATAGCCCTCTCTCCAAACAGGCACACACCTCGATATCTTGACCAATACCCTCTGAGATACGTTCCACCTCCTTGGTCACAACAAATACACCAGCTAACACCTCTAAATCCTTGCGCCCTTCATCAAAGGATTCCTTATACCCAACACGCCCCATCATACGACGCACCCCAGGACTGAACGAACTACCAACAATATCCAAATCATTATCTTTCGGTAACTGACCCTTCCTACATCCAGAACAATGATAATATGCACGTCTTATATTTACAGGAGAAAGAACAGTAGTAACCCTTTTATCACGATACTCAATAAACTCTGCCTTGCCTTTACAACTACAAGGAATATTAACCCCTCGATAATCACCACCATCAGAATTTATTAGCTTCTCCAACATCACACCTCCTATCCGGTGCATAGAAGACCGGATTGCCATCTCTAACGCCTCCATATCAAAATGTCCTGATATCTCTTTGTCACGAAAGGCCCTATCGATTATCTTCTCTATTTCTCTTCTCGCCTCCTCTTGTACCTCTTCCGCAATTTTTTTTTGACCTGTCCCTCCTCATCCCCCAACACCCTCGAAGGTAAAGACCTCAATTCACATATCTGCTCATTCAAAGCTATAAGCTCTTTGCATTTCTCTTGAAAATAATGAAAATTTCTTACTTCTCTTCTTATCTTTCCTAATTCAGGCCCTACTTGGAAACGCCGGCCGATTGTCTTCCCCCCTATTTTGGTCGTAAATACATAATATGGCCCACAAAGTACGAGATCATCTCTATCTTTATGTTTGACAGGCAAATATTGCTCCGTTACAGACCCACGGCGCATGTCTCCAATTTTTATCAACTCTTTTTTGATTTTATCCCTTTTGGCCTCCAGTTCTTTGATTTCGTCCATGTTCCCCCCTTTAAAATATTGTTGTATTAATACAACAATATTTTAGCGAAAAAAAAGGGGTTTGTCAATATCACCTACAAATTTGTCGCACACCCTAAGCAAAACCTTAGGTATTGATATATAAAGAAAAATTTTGCAAAAAAATGTTGACAAAAATCTATACTGTAATATATTTACGAAAAATACCATAATGTCCTGCCCCGGGGGACGGGGTTCTTCATTTTTTTAAGAAAGGGGGGACAAAAATGAGAATGGATATTATGAAGAAGATATTTATCCTGATTCTTCCAATCCTATTTCTCTGTATCACTACTGCTTATTCTGAAGTCCCTGAGGAAGAGATCAATCTTCCTGCTCTTGCCTCGGCGTCTAATATATCTATTGATAGGGCTGTTATAGCTGTATACGTGGAAGAGAGGGAACCCATCGATGAAGGGGTTTCATTTGATTCATCTGTTGGGAAGTTATATTGCTTTACACATCTCATGGGCGCTGAATCAGAGACATTCATCAGACATGTGTGGTATTACAAAGATAAAGAGATGGCTGATGTCTTGCTCACCATTAAATCCTCGAGCTACAGGACATACAGCTCTAAGAATATCCTCAGTTTCTGGACAGGTGATTGGATGGTTGAGATAATAGGTGAGGATGACACACTCCTCAAGACAGTAAATTTTACTATTGAATAGGGTTCCCCTCAAGGAGGGTAAATCTTGCCCTATCAACCTCTGTTACTACATATTCTTCAGGATCGTTTATCTTATGGTCAGGGAGATCAATTATGACCATATCAGCATATTTGCCAATAGAGAGATCCCCGATCTGATTCTCCATATTTAGGGCCTTGGCCCCATTGATGGTACACATTTCAATAATAGGGTGATAATCCAATTGCGGAAAAAGAATATTTGTCCTGCGCATTTCCAAAAAGAGATTTAAATTAGATCGGAAGAGCGTCGTGTAGGGAAAGAGTGTAGATCTCGGTGGTCGCCGTATCATTAAAAAAAATAACAGTATA
>CAJVYE010000256.1 GCA_913009285.1 uncultured Nitrospirota bacterium
ATGTGACTGGAGTTCAGACGTGTGCTCTTCCGATCTAAAGAGATATGATTATAGATCGTTGAAGAAAGCCAATTTTATACCTCATCAGGCAGTCTTTGCAAGAAGAGAGCTATTTAGTGAGATGGGGCTTTTTAACCTAAAGTATAGATATGCTATGGATTACGATATGTGGTTGAGGATTGGTGCAAGGTATGAACCTCTTCAAATAGATGATGTTTTAGTTAATTTCAGAGAAACTGGCCTTTCTTCTGTAGAAGCTATTAATACATTGAAGGAACAATATGAAATACGATGCAGTATGGATAGTAATATACTTTTTAAGGTAATGAATTATGTCAGTTATTTGAAAAGAAGATATCTATTCCCCTTTATCAAATTTAAGAGAAAAATGCAGTATTTTATGACAAGGGACCGATATACCTAAGAAAAATCAAAGCAGAGTCTATTCTATGATATTTTGCTTTCACGCTTAGATGTGGAGGGACTTATTTATATGTATAACTTAGTTAGCGTCATAATCGCAACCTACAACAGGAGCCATTACCTTCCAGAGGCTATTGAGAGCGTCCTTAATCAAACATATAAGGATTTTGAGATCATAGTGGTTGATGATGGATCTACAGATGAGACAAGAACTGTGGTAAAGAGATACGGGAAGAGGGTGGGGTATATATATCAGGAGAATGCCGGGGTTTTATCTGCCCGAAATACAGGGATAAAGAACTCAAAAGGTGTCTTCCTTGCCTTCCTGGATGATGATGACCTATGGCTTGAGAGGATGCTGGAGAGAACTGTTGAAACACTGGAGAAGTCGGGTGAAGATGTGGGTGTTGCTTATGTAGATTGTAGATATTTCAAAGAATCTGAGAGGAACAAACTCATTAATAAAGGGATGAGGCATTATTCAGGAGACGTCTTTGATGAACTTCTGAAGGCAAATTTCATGCCCATAAATACAGTTCTTATAAAGAAGGAATGTATTGATAAGGTGGGAGGCTTTGATGAAACTATAGAAGGGTATGAGGATTGGGATTTGTTATTAAGGATAGCCTTTGCAGGTTTTAAATTTGAGTTCATCGATGAACGCTTATCTTTTATCAGGGTGCATGATACTCACATGAGTTCAAGATTACTGATGATGAAAAGGAATTCATTAAAGGTGATAGAAAAGCTTGGGAGTATGCCTGGGAAAAGTCTTAAACAAGGTTATTGGATAAAAAAAACCCTTGCAAAACGGCATCTCTCATTAGGGTGGTATCTAACTCTGAATGGCCACAGGGACGAGGGGAGGGAAGAGATAAGAAGGGCCGTCCCTAGGGGTGTAAAGCAGATTCTACAGAAATGGATCGCGATTTTACTCACCTCTATCCACAATACAGTTCTTCTACAAAAGATCAATACCTTTATAGAATTTATGTTTGGGCAAAGAAACCCTTATCGTAGTAAATGATGGACCTTCTTTCTTATGAGGGCAAGTCTTGATAAATGATAAAGGAAAAAGGTTAAAGATATGCATCCTTACTCAGCAGTATGGTCATCTCTGGAGTGGCCTTGGAACTTATGCTACCAATCTTATCAATTCATTGGCTGAGAATAACCATGAAGTGACAGTGGTGTGCCCAAAGGTTATTAAGGAAAGGGTGCATCCCTTGGTAAGGATTATTGAAATACCTGAGATGAAGATCAAACCTATCTTAGGAAACTGGTTTTTAACAGCCTATTATTTTAATAAGAAGATACAGGCACTAGTCAGGGAGGAGACTTTTCATATTATCCACTTTTCAGATGCTAGAAATTCACTGTTTTGTAGATCACTAAACATTCCAGTAGTGGGAACCATGCACGACTATTATGCCGCAGAGGCCTTGTGGAACCCTCTTTCCTATAAGAGATATTACAGTGATTGGTTTAAGAGGTGGTTATTTTATAATTTTACAAAGATTATGGAGAAGAAGGCACTGAAAAGGCTGACCCGTGTTATTGCAAACTCTTTCTATGTAGAGGAATCCCTTCAAAGGGTATACCATATTGCAAATGTTGAAGTCATTAATAATGGTATCACTTTTGACTATACTATAATTAATGAAAAAGATTTAAGGAAATTAGATGGTAGACCCTCCATCCTTTTTGTGGGAGGTAATTTTCAGAGAAAGGGTTTATCAGTATTAATTAAAGCCATTAGAGAGATAAAAAGGTACTTTCCAAAGATTTCAGTTTATGTGATAGGAAAGGATGCAAATGAGAGGAAGATAAAAAGGTTTTGTAAAGAGATGGATGTAGTAGATAATTTCTTCTTTTTAGGATTGAAAAGTAATGAAGAAGTGAGGAGATTTTATAAAAAGGTAGATATGTTTGTTATGCCATCCCTAATAGAAGGGTTTGGACTGGTCTTGTTAGAATCTATGGCATCAGGTATTCCAGTAATAGGGGGTGATGTGGGGGGTACGAGGGAATTCATAAAGGATGGCTTAAATGGGTTTCTTGTTAAACCCGGCGATCACCAAGATCTAACTAAAAAGATTCAGACCCTTGT
>CAJVYE010000257.1 GCA_913009285.1 uncultured Nitrospirota bacterium
AGTGTAAGTGTGTACTACAGCGCTAGGATAGCGGATTACGTTATTGACGTTGCGACGACAATAGCTGTTTTTTTCATTTTTGTTTTTTAATGATACTGCGACCACCGAGATCTACACTCTTTCCCTACACGACGCTCTTCCGATCTTTCTATCGTCTTTTGATAAGACCACCTTATCAGGCATGATCTGGATAATCTCAAATCCATCTATAAGTAGTCATGTTCTCCTAAAATCGTATCATTTATAATAACCACAGCCTTGCCGTCCTGTTCCCAGATAATCCCTTCTAATAAAAAGGATATATTCTCCTGGCCTTCAGACACTACTTTGGATTGAGCATCTAAAATTACTGGTACAAATGGATCACGGCGGCCATGACTATCATAGATAAATTTTGATGACTCCTCACTATCTGAACAAAACGCGTTAAAACCCGCGATGAAAACCAATCCCCCAAGAATGAACATGAACCATTTTATGTTCTTCAAAATTTTCATATCATTGTTTTCTAAAAAAATTAAACCATCACCATCTCTTAACCAGGCTGCTTTCCTCATCTCAAACAAACTCAAAAACCTTATATTCAACTTTAGGAGACAATAATATGATACTATAAAATCGGGATCAATTCAAGTTAAATTTTATAATACTTTTGGTTATAATTCTCATTGACAAACCTGCTTGCCCGGAGTATAATTTGAAATAGGGAAATACGTAAAAACAAAAAGAAAGTAACCTCTATGTCTACACAGATCAAAACAGAGTTGTTTTGCCTGCATTGCAATAAAGAATGTCTGCATACTATAACCTATACAGGTAAATATCTTAAAAGGAAATACTGGAGATCATTAAAGATAGTTTGAGGAAGTAACACATATTGTAACGCAGCCTAAAGATGTTGAGGGAGATACGTTATAACATGAAGCTTTTTAAAAGAATCCTTCTGGTTTCGATTGTGTTGGTGGTCATTGCTATCGTTGGTATCTGTATCTTTGTAAGGACCTTTGATATCAATCGTTTTAAACCACAGATAATTTCGGCGATCAGCGGTGCAATTGGTCAAACAGTTGAGCTTGCTGATATTGATCTTCAGGTATCAATGACAAAAGGTATTTATCTCACCTTAAAGGATCTGGTCGTTCATAATGATGTAGATTTTCAGAGCGGAGATTTTATAACAATAAAGAGTATTTCTGTAGGTGTCGAGATCATACCGTTTTTAACCAAAAGACAGATCTTGGTGTCGAGTGTTCAGATCCGGTCTCCCCGTTGTGTGATTATCCGTAATGAAGATGGGCGAATCAACGTACAGGCTCTTGGGAAATCTGATAAGAAAGATTCCGTGGATAACTCATTAAACAATGAAATCCAGGACATTAAGGGCGCAAAGACTTCCCAAGCTGCCGTGAGCGTACCATTTATTTTTGCCAAGACAATTGAAGTGGAAAATGGTGAGGTGACGTATATTGACAGCTCGTTAGGATCTGAAAACAGTATAAAGATCTCCAAGATACGGGTTAAAATAGACGGATTTTCGTTAACCGAGCCTTTTTCTTTTCAGATAGCCGGCGCTCTTTCAGGGGAAACAGAGAATGTTACCGTAAACGGACAGCTTGGTATCAATATTGCCAATAATCGGATCAGGCTGCGGAATACGACATTTCAGATAGATCTATCAGCATTATCGCTCGCTCAGTTGAAGACTTCCTTAAAGCCTCTTAAGGATTTGCCTTTGCCCGAGGAATTAGAGGGTGAACTCAACCTGAGAATAGAACAATTAGAAATAGGCGCAAAGGGTCTGCTGACATTAGAGAGCAGTCTTGAATTGAGCAAAGGGTTGATCAGATATAAACCGCTTCCCTTCACCATGTATCCTTTGGAATTAAGATCTCAAGTGACAGAGTCAAAAATCGTTATCGAGGAACTATTGGTTGGATTGGGCCAGGGTAGACTGTTACTAAAAGGGAACCTGGATGATTATATGGGAGAACAGGATTTCAATTTCAATGTACATATCCGGGATCTGGATCTGGAAGAGTCTCTTGATCAGAAGCAACAACCTGTGAAGCTGCAAGGTGTTCTTAAAGGAGAGCTTCAGGTTCAAGGCAAAGGATTAAGCCTGGATCATCTGCGTGATGCTTTATCGGCGAAAGGCAGTTTCGAGGTCGAGGAGGGCAGGTTGAAAGATATCAATATCCTGCAAATTGTGCTTGATAAAATTTCTTTGATTCCTGACCTGGCCAACAGAGTGGAAGCATCTTTACCCGAGCGCTACAAGGAGAAATTGACTCAAAAAGACACGGTCTTAACAAAAGTAAAAATGGATGTGTCTGTTCAAAACGGGGTTCTTCTATTAAACCCTGCGGAAATCGAGGGCGATGGTTTTCTTGTCCTCGGCAAGGGAAATATCAACTTTGATCAAGAAATTTCTTCAGAGGGAATATTCTTTATACCTGAGGATCTGGCTGCAAGTATGGTGAACGTAGTATCTGAATTGCAGTATCCTTTAGATGAAAAGGGAGATATCCGT
>CAJVYE010000258.1 GCA_913009285.1 uncultured Nitrospirota bacterium
CTCCACGGTATGGAGCATTACTGGCCACCGGCACTGTTGCTGGCGAGCTAAACTGACATTGTTGGACTGAGCAATGTGCCAAAGATGAGTGAACCTACAATTACCCTTAAGAAGGTTATCATGAGTGCCTCTTTTATGCCTAGAAGGACTATGGCGATTAGTGAGATGCTGTTTGCGAGTCCCAATTTTATCCATGGAGAGGGTAAGGGTATCATGGCCTCTACTGTATGCAGCACTATACTTAGCGAGACTAACATGGAGATATAAACCATTCTTTTTGTCTGGAACATAATTTATCTTACAACAGCATCATACTCTGACCCATTGTTACCTATAATTCTAATAACAACCCTATTTGGTACACATACGCTCGTCCCATTGCTGAAATTTATCCATCCCATCCTGATACAGATCTTATTAGGACAGGGTGACTTGGTTATCCTTGCCCTGCCATCACTTATCTCGATCTCTGTAATCCCCAGCCTCCCCTTCACATGAATGATTCTCTCTGTTGAGAGGGGAAGTCGATATAATTCCTTGTTGTCGATCTCGATCAGAAGAGTTTTTCCTTTAGTGTGAAAAGAGACAATCAGTGGGAAACTGATCAGATTTAATAGGAGGAGTAGTGCAATAAGAAATTTATCACCCTTGGTGAACATCTTTAAGTTTGACCTTACCTTTCAGTCCTGAGGAGATCATTTCTTTCCCATTTGTTGAGATGATGATTCCCTCTATATCTTTAAGGCTTTCGATAAATTTCATCCCCTTATAGGGTCCTTTTACAAAAACAACAGTGGCAACAATGTCAGCAGTGATCGCATCATTGGCCATTATAGTTACACTCTGGCATCCTTTGGCAGGTCCTCCTGTCTTGGGGTCTAATATATGGTGGTATCGCACATTATCAACAACAAAGTACTTCTGATAATCCCCTGAGGTTGCAATAGATGTGTTTTCCACATCTAACGTGGTGAGGATTTTTGTTTTATCCCGCGGATGTTGTATGCCAATGTGCCAGGGTTTATTGGTAGCTTTCTTACCGATTGCCCTAAGATCTCCACCTGCATTTATGATAGCATTCTTGATCCCAAATCTTTTCAGTACTTCTATCCCTTTATCCACTGCATATCCTTTAGCTACCCCACCCATGTCTATCATCATACCAGGTTTTTGAAGTTTGATCCTTCTATTGTCTCTAAGGGTTATATTATGATAATCTACTAAATGGAGATTACTACTGATTTCGTCAGGAGATGGGATACTATTCTCTTTTTCAAAATCCCATAAACTATCAACAGCGCCGATTGTTATATCAAAGGCCCCATTGGATAATTCACTATATCTGATAGATTCTTCTATTACATGATATACTTCATCATCAACCTCGACAAAATCCTTACCTGCATTTTCATTTATCCTGTAGACATCACTTGTTTTAATAAACTTGCTCATCAGCCCTTCGATTTGCTCCATCTCCTCAAAGGCATTCTTTATGGCCTTATCTGCTTCTTGCCTGTTATGGTGAACAACTGTTATTTCGACCAGTGTCCCCATTAAGATCCTGGACAGCTTGATCTTCTGTGGTTTATTTCTCCCTGTCAGGCTACAACTAGTGAGAAGGAAGGTTGTTATGATTAATGCAACATTAACATCTTTTAGAAGTCTTCTGTAGAGGCTCAAATAGATATTCCTCCATTATTTTGACCCCTGAACTTGTACCTATACGTGAGGCACCTGCTGAGACCATATCCTTTAATTTCTTCAGATCTCTTATCCCCCCGGCCGCCTTGACCTTTATTCTGTTACCCACTATTTTATGCAGCAGACGGACATCCTCTATATTTGTGCCATCAGACATGAAACCTGTAGATGTCTTCACAAACTCAGCACCTGATTCTGCTACAAGGAGCGCAGATCTCTCTTTTTCTCTATCTATCAGGAGGGGGGTTTCTATTATTACCTTGTGGAGAGATTCAGGCGTGGCCTTCATTATTCTCTTTAACTCTTCCAGTATACTGGAATCATCCTTAGACTTTATAAGACCTATGTTTATAACGATATCAAGTTCATCTGCACCCCTTGCAGCAGCATTTCTTGACTCTAGGACCTTTATATGAGTTGTATTGAACCCCAGGGGGAATCCCACCACGGTACAGACCTTGATACCGGTATCTCGTAAGAGTTTTTTTGCGAGAGTAATATAAAAGGGAGGGATACACACGGAGTAGAATCCATATCTTTTTGCCTCGGAGCACAGATTGGCAATATCCTCTCTCCTTGTTTCAGGTTTAAGGAGTGTATGATCTATAAGTTTTGCTAAATCCATCAATTTCATAAATAAAGGCCAAAGGCTAAGGGCTAAGGGCTAAGGGCTAAGGGCTAAGGGCTTGCTAGATCGGAAGAGCACACGTCTGAACTCCAGTCACATTCCTTTATCTCGTATGCCGTCTTCTGCTTGAAAAAAAAAAACACACAGTTCCCCTTGCCTCGTCTCCTCTGCCACCTTCTGTCCATACT
>CAJVYE010000259.1 GCA_913009285.1 uncultured Nitrospirota bacterium
TATAAAGGTTGATGATGGTGCCAAAAAGGCCCTTATATCTAATGGCAAGAGCTTGTTATCTTCTGGCGTTCTTGAGGTAGGAGGAAATTTTGAAAGTGGAGATTCTGTCAAATGTATAGATAAGGAAGATAGGGAATTTGCACGTGGACTTATTAATTACAGTTCATGGGATATAATGAAGATCCAAGGGAGACACACATCTGATATAGAAAAGATATTGGGGTTTAAGTATTATGATGAAGTAATACACAGGGATGATCTGGTTCTAATAACTGATAACAAATGACGGTTCTTTCGTAAAAAAGTTGAGCGATTCAAAAATAAATTAAAAATCAAAATTAAAAATGCAAAAATACAAATCAAAATGCAAAAACTATCCCTTGACTGTTAAGGTAAGTATTCGTTTCTCTATTCACTTTTGACTTTTAATCTGTCATTTTGATTTTTTATCTTTAATTTTTGATTTTTAGTGGTTTTCAATAATATTTTCATTTGATAATTTTCAGTTTTTAATTTAGTGAGATGAATATATGAAAGAGAAGGTTCTTTATATAGCCAAGAGAGCAAAGACTGCCTCAAGAGGGCTTGCAAACCTTTCGACTAAGATCAAGAATAATGCCCTTATTGAGATGGCAAGATCCCTTGAGGAGAAAACTGATATCCTTTTGAATGCCAATGAAAAGGATATTAATTATGCTAGAGAAAAGGGGCTTTCATCCGCGATGATAGACAGACTTACCCTGACCCCATCCCGTATAGGTGCAATGGCTGAAGGACTTAGAGAGGTTGCCCTTCTCCCTGATCCAGTAGGAGAGATAATCAGGATGTGGAAAAGACCCAATAATCTCCAGATAGGTAAGATCCGCGTCCCCATAGGGGTAATCGGAATAATATATGAATCACGTCCCAATGTCACCGTAGATGCTGCAGCACTCTGTCTGAAGTCAGGAAATGCAGTGATACTTAGAGGAGGGTCTGAATCTATCAATTCTAATATAGCTATTGCAGAGATTCTGATAGAGGCAGGTAATTCAGTGGGAATACCTATTGGTAGTATACAGTTGATAGATATAACAGATAGGAGTATTGTAAATGAGATGTTAAAGATGGACAGCTTTATAGATCTCATCATACCAAGGGGAGGTCACGGTCTTATAAGAAATGTTGTGGAACATTCTACTATCCCTGTGATAAAACATGACAAAGGTCTATGTCATGTCTATGTAGATAGTGAGGCAGATCTGAAGATGGCAGAGAGAATAGCATTTAATGCTAAGGTTCAGCGTCCAAGTGTATGTAATGCCATGGAGACACTACTCGTTCACAGGAAAGTGTCAGATAAGTTTCTCCCTGATATGCTGAAGAGGTTCAAGGATGCAGGGGTTGAGATAAGGGGGTGTACAAAGACAAAGGAGATCCTCCCTGATGTTAAGGATGCTGCAGAAGAGGACTGGGATACAGAATATCTGGATCTTATCCTCTCTGTGCGGGTAGTGGATAATATTGACGAAGCTATTAATCATATAACAAGATATGGATCCATGCTTTCAGAGGCGATAATTACCTCAAACTACAACAAAGCACGGAAGTTTCTTCAAGAGGTAGATGCGGCCGCTGTCTATGTTAATGCCTCTACAAGATTTACTGATGGGAATCAGTTTGGACTGGGAGCAGAGATGGGGATCAGTACACAGAAACTGCATTGTAGGGGACCGATGGGGCTTGAAGAATTGACCTCAATAAAGTATATAATATTTGGTGATGGTCAGATTAGAGAAGAATAGATTTCCATTTGTTATATTAAAATCTATAGGATCAAATTTATGCGTATAGGAATAATGGGTGGTACTTTTAATCCGATACACTATGGTCACCTTAATTCTGCTGCTGAGATTACAGGGATGTTCCGGTTAGAGAAGGTGATATTCATCCCTACTTTTATTCCTCCCCATAAGAATGTAAAGGATATAATAGAACCTCAGCATCGTTTAAAGATGACCGAGTTGGCAGTTGAATCCGATCCAGGATTTAGTGTCTCCTCTATAGAGATAGACAGGAAGGGACTTTCTTATTCTATTGAGACTATCAATGAACTCAAAAGGATCTATAGTAGGGAGGTAGAATTGTTTTTTATTATGGGGATCGATGCCTTCCTTGAGATACATTCATGGAAAGATGTAAAAGGGCTTTTTCAGAGCTGCAATTTTATTGTAAGTACCAGACCGGATTATAGAAGGGATAATTTCCCTGAGGTTATCTTGAATTATTTTAGAGAGAAATATGATAATATACAATTTGAACTAGTCGGAGATGATGAGATCTCAGGATCTTCGAAAATAACTATCTCTATATCCAAATATGCTATATTTGCAGAGATCGGAAGAGCACACGTCTGAACTCCAGTCACATTCCTTTATCTCGTATGCCGTCTTCTGCTTGAAAAAAAAAAAACAACTAAAAAAATAAAAAATAAACAATTCCGGCCAATATAGCCAGCCGTCACAGACCCTACATAGT
>CAJVYE010000260.1 GCA_913009285.1 uncultured Nitrospirota bacterium
CTTGATAATAGGAGGAGAGTGATAGAAAACCAGCATAATATATATCTATTTGATGAAAAAAACACTATTACAGTCGGCTTTGAATACAGGGACGATAAAGCAGAGTGTATCAAAAAACAAGAAGTAATCGATAAAATGAGGACAGATTATGCCTACTATCTACAGAATATCTTTAACTGGAAGAGGAGATTTTTTTTTAATGTCGGGTTCAGGGTAGACGATTATTCAGACGTCGGAACCAGTACCAACCCCAAAATATCGACCTCTTATCTATTTGAACCTGTAGGAACAAAGCTTAAGGGGAGTTGGGGAACAGGATTTCGTTCTCCTACGATTCAGGAGCTCTATACTCCCATCTATGGAAATCCAAACCTGAAACCCGAGAAAAGCCAACATTATGAATTTGGTGTGGAGCAGGATCTATGGGGGGGATATATGGAATTTGAGGCAACATATTTTCATATGGATTTCAGAGATCTTATACAGAAAAGCCTTACAGGAGTGGATAATATTGGAAAAGCAGAGATTTGGGGTATTGAGGCTGAACTGAGTATAAGACCTATATATAATCTCTTCCTTGGGGTTAATTACAACTATATAGAGACCGAGAATAGGAATACTGGAGAGTCCTTGCCTCAGCGTCCAACTAATAGATGGAACATTGCTATAAAGTACTATCCTATTGATAGATTCAATGTCAACCTCAATATAAATATAGTGAGCAGTCAGTATTATAGTTTTGAAGTTATAGGATTGGATGGTTCATTTTTAGGGCAACGTATTGGAGGATATGAGAAGATCGATATGGCAGCCACATATACACTCTTAAAGAATTATCATTCTGTAAACAGGCTTGAGATATTTGGCAAGATAGATAATCTCTTTGACAGGGATTACTTTGAGGTTATTGGTTTCCCTGCACAGGGTATTACCTTTCTCACCGGAATAAAAGGTGTCTTTTAATATCAAATATCAAAATATACATTTTAAAAGTAAATTGTAACTACTCAGGAGTCAGGAGCCAGAATTCAGGAGTCAGAATAAAAAGGAGACCACTAAGGTATTTTCAAGACTTAATCGTGTGGTAAAACATATCATTCTGTATTATCTATTTATCATTTTGAAGAAGTCAGCAAGTATGCTGGAGGCATACACTACTTCTATTCTGGCTACTGACTCCTGAATTCTGGCTCCTGAGTAGTTACGTTTAATTTTGATATTAGGTATTTGATATTTGATATTAGGACTCGGTCAGTAATCAACTCATCCCTTTTTGATAAGGCTCATGAATTCCATCCGTGTCCTCGGATCCTTCTTGAAGACACCAAGCATCGAACTTGTAATAGTAATAGCATTCTGTTCCTCCACACCCCTCATCGCCATACAGAGGTGGAATGCCTCGATTACTACTGCCACACCCATAGGATTTAACGCCTCCTGGAGGGAATCTGCAATCTGACTGGTTAGCCTCTCTTGAACCTGAAGCCTCCTGCTGAAGACCTCTACAAGTTTCGGGATCTTGCTTAAACCCACTAACTTACCATCAGGGACATAGGCAATATGGCACTTTCCATAGAATGGTATAAGATGATGTTCACACATACTAAACAGATCAATATCTTTCAGTATCACCATTTCATCGTATTTCTCGTCAAACAAGGCATTGTTTAATATCTTCTTTACATCCTGTGTATAACCGCTGGTCAAAAATCTGAGAGAATTTTCCACCCTCTCAGGTGTCTTTAAGAGGCCTTCCCTCTTTGGATCCTCCCCCATCTTTATCAGTAGTTCTTCAATTAATTTACGCATAATCTTCTCCTTTTAGGGATAGCTCAAAAATAACTTGACATTCTCGCAACTCATCTTCAGGCCATCTTTGATTGATCCTCAACCACATCAATCAAATTTGATCTAAATCTAAGTCAAGTTATTTTTGAGCTATCCCTAAACCAAGCACATCTTGCATATCGTATATTCCGGGTTTTTGGTCAACGATCCAGATGGCTGCCCTTACTGCCCCGCTGGCAAAGTTATCACGGCTCTGTGCCCGATGGGTTATCTCCAGCCTCTCTCCTATGCCACCAAAGATTACGGTGTGTTCTCCAACAATATCCCCTGCCCTGATCGTCTGAATGCCGATCTCATCCTTTGATCTCTCACCTATAATCCCTTTTCTGCTGTATACCCCGACCTTTTCCAGATTCCTCTTTAATGTATGTGCCAGGATCTCAGCCATCCTTATTGCCGTCCCGCTGGGGGCATCCTTTTTAAGCCTGTGATGTGCCTCTACTATTTCTATATCATACTCTTCACCCAGTATAGAGGCGACATCTCTTAATAATCTGAACATTACATTGATCCCTACACTCATGTTTGGGGCGATTACACATCTTACCTTGCTAGACATACTATCTATCTCTTTACGTTCCTCACTGGAGAACCCTGTTGTACCAACTACTATTGCCTTATCTAGATCGGAAGAGCGTCGTGTAGGGAAAGAGTGTAGATCTCGG
>CAJVYE010000261.1 GCA_913009285.1 uncultured Nitrospirota bacterium
TGTATGCTTTTCTTTTTCTTAAGTGTGTGTTCTTATTTTTGTTTGTTATTTTTTTTTTTTCAAGCAGAAGACGGCATACGAGATAAAGGAATGTGACTGGAGTTCAGACGTGTGCTCTTCCGATCTATCTTATATTGATCTTCTGGAAACCTTTTAATCATTTATCTCTTTCCTTAAAACAACATATGATTTTACTGCAAAAACCTCAAAAACAGGGTAGCCGCAACCTTCAGGTTGCGTAAGCGGTTGATTTATAGCAAACCTTTTCGCAGGCTAAAGCCTGCGGCTACCAATTTAGGGTCTTTTTCAGTAAAATCAACATATAGAATAGTGTGATTTGTTATCTGAAAATGTAATATAAGATAGATGAAAACATACAAAAAATCAAGCACTTTCCTATTCATTTAAAATGATTTTTATTGACTTGCTTAATTTATCGTAATAAAATCAATTAATTTAATTGTGTTGCAAGTTACGGGTTGATATTAAACTCACAACCCGTAACCCATAACCCGTAACTCGCAACAGAGGGAAGGTATAATGCGGAGCGATCTTATTAAGAAGGGGCTTGAGCGAGCTCCCCACAGGGCGCTACTCCATGCAACAGGTGTTACAAAGGATGCCCTTTCTAAACCATTTGTTGCAATAATATCGAGCTTTACAGATATTGTCCCTGGTCATATCGGGCTTAGGGATCTGGAGAGATATATTGAAAAGGGGATCCATACAGGTGGGGGATACGCCTTTCTCTCCTCTGTCCCGGGTATCTGCGATGGGATTGTTATGGGCCACAAGGGGATGCACTATTCCCTTCCCTCAAGGGAGCTTATCGCTGATATGATTGAATCGATAATTGAGGCCCATCGATTCGATGGAATGGTGATGTTAACAAATTGTGATAAGATCACACCCGGGATGCTTATGGCTGCTGCAAGGGTGGACATCCCATCCATTGTAGTTACAGCCGGCCCCATGATCTCCGGGAGATACAAGATGAAAAGGCTCTCCCTTGTCAGGGATACCTTTGAGGCAGTCGGTAAATACCAGAAGGGGGAATTATCAGCAGAGGATCTGGAAGGATTAGAGATGTCGGCATGTCCGGGACCTGGCTCTTGCCAGGGGCTTTACACAGCCAATACAATGGCGTGTATTACAGAGGGGATGGGCATGTCCATGCCCGGGTGTGGAACAGCGCTCGCTGTCTCTGCAAAGAAGAGGAGGATCGCCTTTGAGAGTGGGGTTAGGGTTGTAAAGCTAATAAGAGATGGTATTTCATCCCGGAAGATAATGACAAAGGAGGCCTTTGAGAATGCCATAAGGTTGGACATGGCATTGGGAGGATCGACTAACAGTGTTCTTCACCTTCCAGCCATAGCACATGATGCCGGTATATCCCTTAAGCTGGAGCTCTTTGACATACTTAGCAAGGATTCACCTCAGATCACTAGTATCCGGCCTGGAGGGGAATACTTTATGGAGGATCTTGAATATGCCGGTGGAATACCTGCTGTGATAAAGAGCCTTGGGGCCAAGATCAATGATATAATAACTATTAGTGGGAAGACTATGATGGAGATAACCGATAAGGCAGAGGTGGCAGACAACGATATCATCAGATCGATGAGTAACGCTTATAATAAAGAGGGTGGAATAGCTATCCTGAAAGGAAATCTTGCCCCGGATGGGGCTGTTGTTAAGCAGTCTGCCGTGAGTAAAAAGATGATGAAGATTACCGGAAGGGCAAGGTGCTTTGAATCGGAAGAGGATGCAATGAAGGCGATTATGGAAGGAAAGATCATCAAGGGGGATATAGTTGTGATTAGATATGAGGGGCCAAAGGGAGGTCCCGGTATGAGGGAGATGCTTTCCCCGACCTCTGCTATAACAGGGATGGGAATGGAAGAGTCAGTGGCGCTTATCACTGATGGCCGGTTCTCAGGTGGAACACGTGGTCCCTGTATCGGACATATATCTCCAGAGGCAATGACTGGCGGCCCTCTATCTGTTGTTCAGGATGGGGATAAAATAGAGATAGATATCCCTGGCCGGAGGATAGACCTCTGTGTGGATAAGGGTGAGATTAAGAGAAGATTAAAGGAGTGGAGTCCCCCTCCTCCCAAGATTAAGAGGGGTTATCTGGGAAGGTATGTAAAGATGGTGACATCGGCAAATACTGGTGCTATACTAACAGATGAGTAATTTTCGAATGTCAGGCAAGATGCCTGACCTATTTTAAAGCAGTTAAAAGGGTATTTTCAGAAGAATAGGCGATTTAAGGAATGAAAAAGTCAGGAGCTGAAATATTTATAGAGAGTCTGATAAAGGAGAAGGTAGATAGATCGGAAGAGCACACGTCTGAACTCCAGTCACATTCCTTTATCTCGTATGCCGTCTTCTGCTTGAAAAAAAAAAAAAATATAAATAAATAATTAAAAAAATAAAAAATAAAATAAATCTGGTGTAGCTTTCATTTCTCATACACCTATATTTTCTCTCTTCTCCCCATCTATTC
>CAJVYE010000262.1 GCA_913009285.1 uncultured Nitrospirota bacterium
CATATTTGCTGTCTCGTGTTTATCTACTTTTTTTTTTTAATGATACGGCGACCACCGAGATCTACACTCTTTCCCTACACGACGCTCTTCCGATCTTCTACAGAGGCTGGAGGAGTATCAAAGTTTATGGATGGAGACAGAACTTCTCATTAAAGAGGCAAAGCTGAGAAAATCTCATATGCAGAAACAGATCTCCGGAGAGGATCCCCAAATCACAGCCTTCTCTACAGAGTCAGCCTCCCCACAGTCGATACTCCAGGCAAGACTCTATCGACTGGAAGAAGAGCTGGCATCTATTATGCCCAAATATACAGAAAAGTATCCTGATGTAATCAGAGTGAAGAAAGAGATAGAGGAAGTGAAAAAGAAGCTGAGCAAAATAGACAAAGAGGATAATGGAGAGGAAAAAGTTATAAGAGAAACCAATGAGGAAACCACTACTGCCCTTAATCCTGTTTTTCAGGAGCTGCGGAGTAATCTGGGAAAGGTAGATCTGGAAATCGTCTCTCTCAAGAGTAGATATGAGGAATTCAAGAAAAAGGTTGAAGAATACAAAAAGAAGGTAATGAGTATACCTCTTCAGGAACAGGAACTTGCTCGCCTTACTAGGGATTACAATGTCAATGATAATATACACAAGATGCTCCTTCGTAAGCTGGAGGAGGCCAGGATCGACCAGGCCCTGGGATCCAGGGATCAATCAGATAGCTATCATATCATAGATCGCGCGATACTTCCGATTCTTCCTGTAAAACCAGATAAGATAAAGATTACATTAGTAGGCCTTATCCTAGGTCTTGGGGCTGGAATTGGTATCGTCTATTTTCTTGAGTATACAAATAATTCTGTCAAGGGATACAGGGATGCAAAGGCGTCCTTCCCTGTTCCCATCCTTGGTATAATCTCCAGTATGGTGAGTGAGAAGGATATAAGACGTGCAAAACGTCATAACTGGTATCTATTAATCAGCGGATCACTTTACCTGATACTCATTGCTGGTATCCTGGTTATAGACCAGATAGGGTTGATTCCCTCTTCTCTGGAAAAGATACCATTAATAGAATGGAATGAATTATTTGATTCATTGTTTGAAAAGTTTAAATAATTGAGCTATTCCGAGGCAAAGTGTCTTGCGTGAATTTCAATTGTAAATTGTCAATGAATAGGGTAGGAGTGACAAAAAGATGAGTCGAATCGAAAAGGCCCTGGCAAAAGCTGCTTCTGAAAGGAAGGTCAGAAAAAGAGGGGTATTATACAAGCAAGAGAGTCAAAAGGCTTGGGTTACCTCTAAACAGATATCGATTGACCATTCAAAAGTATCTAAGGGGATTGTAACACTCCTGGAACCTTCATCTATCCATGCAGAACAGTTCAGGAATCTAAGAACCCATATACTTAGTACGGGTGAGGATAAATCACACAGGCTCTTCCTTATAACGAGCTCTGTCAAAGGAGAAGGGAAGACAACAGTAGCAATAAATCTTGCGATCTCCATTGCCCAGAGTATTGAGGAGACAGTACTCCTTGTCGATTGTGATCTGCGACTGCCAATGGTTCATACCATGCTTGGGCTGGATGTGAAAGATGGGCTTGCTGATTATCTCAGTAATGATATTGAATTTTCTGATCTACTCTATAAAACAGATATAGGGAAATTAACTGTACTGGGTGCGGGTAATCCTCCATCAAACCCTTCAGAGCTTATAGGCTCTGAAAAGATGGAGACACTGCTAAAGGAGATAAAATCGAGATACGACAACCGCTATATCATAATAGATTCCCCACCGCTACTCCCGATAACAGATTCTAATATCCTGGGATCGATAGTGGACAGTATCATCCTTGTTGTCCAGGCAGGTCAGACACCGAAGGATACAGTCAATCAGGCCCTATCATTTATAGGTGATAAGGCAGATATCATGGGAATACTCCTAAATAATGTTGAAAAAACATCAGAGGGGTATTATTACAAATACGATTATTCTTATCCCAAATAAACCTTACATTTTAATAAGTTAGCACAGAGAACCCAGAGTTATAAAGATTTATTTCTTATTCCTTAAAAAAAAATAAAATCGAAAATCGACATTCGAAAATCGAAAACAAAAAATGTTCCAAATGGTATCTCTTACACCAGTTGGTATAGAATCATAACTTACTGTAATATATACTATAATTTCCTTAAATCATAATATTTGACTACCCTTTGTCCCATTAGGCTCAGGAGATGCCCATCTATTCGTCATCCCTCTTATATTAGAGAATTTTGTTACAGATATATCTTTATAATTCAAATAGTTATATACTATCAAAATTCTTGGTAATAATGATAATATGGCACGGATATTGTATAAAAAATGTATAAAAATATAAATATAAACATTTAAGCAAGAAAATGAATACCTTAGTAATACAAGCAAAAGTATATTCTCAATACCACTTTTAAGAAAATAACTATTTCTACAATCTTTATATGTAATTGAAATAAT
>CAJVYE010000263.1 GCA_913009285.1 uncultured Nitrospirota bacterium
CAGGTGAGATGGGTCTGGTGGATGTGAACGATGACGTGGATATATTTCCGTACACGCAGCTCTTCCGATCTTGTATTTCTTGTTTTTTTTTTTAATGATACGGCGACCACCGAGATCTACACTCTTTCCCTACACGACGCTCTTCCGATCTGATCGAGTGTCCTGATAAATTTTATTGCCCTTATCACCTCTTCTATGGAAATCTTAAGGCCTTTGGCTATCTTTGGGAAATGTCTTTCATCAAATTGATCCAGATATCTTTCAATTATCTTCTTTACTACCACAGATCCATCAGAGTCACTATCTATATTCTGTACCTGGAGAATAAGGCATTCCTTTAAATCCCTGGCTCCAACTCCTGGAGGATCAAGTGTTTGTATTAGTTTTAACACCTCTTCAACCTTCTCTACCTCAACATTACCTATCTCAGCAATCTCAGTAAGTTCTGATTTCAGATAACCATCACTATCTATGTTACCTATCAGGAAAACACCTATACGCTTATCCAATTCATCGTGTGCTGAAAGATATAACTGCCATAAGAGGTGATCTGATAATGATATTTCCTTCTTAAGGGTACTATCTATAGAAGGTCGTTCTATATACTCTCCTGGAGAGATACCTCTATCCATATTCTCTTGAAGATATATCTCCCAATCAATCTCTTCCCTCTCTTCTTTTTGGGCCTCAGGGCCTCCTTCATCATCCAGTCCTGCCTTTTCAATATCATCAGTCCCTATACCATCTTCCTCATCAGACAATACCTCCTCTAACAGAGGATTTTCTACCATTTCATGCCTGATTAACTGCACCAGTTCTAGCCTTGCCAGAGGCAACAGTTTAATCGCCTGCTGTAGCATAGGTGTCATGACAAGTTTCTGTGTCTGCTTTAATGTCATTTTCATTTCTAACGCCATAAAACCACCTATTTTAGAGTTATAATGTAAATTCTTTCCCTAAATATATCTGTTTAGCCTTCTCGCTTACGGCTATTTCTTCTGGTTTACCTTTATCTACAATTTTTCCTTCATTAATGATATATGCCCTATCAGTGATTCTGAGTGTCTCCCTGACATTATGGTCAGTGATCAGAATCCCAATTCCTTTTCTCTTCAATCGGGATATTATCTCCTGGATATCGGCCACAGCTATAGGATCTATCCCTGCAAAAGGCTCATCCAGAAGCATAAAATGCGGAGATGTTGCAAGTGCTCTTGTTATTTCAACCCGACGTCGTTCCCCTCCTGAAAGTGAATATGCCATGGTATGCTTGATATTAAGGATATCAAGTTCATCCAATAGAGATTCTACCCTCTTTTTCCTTTCTCTATCTGATAGGTCAGTGATCTCCAATATAGCCATGATGTTCTCTTCTACTGTCAACTTGCGAAATACTGATGGTTCCTGTGAAAGATACCCTATTCCGAGTCTTGCTCGCTGGAACATAGGGAGATAAGTAATCCTTTTATTATCGAAAAATACCTCTCCACTCTCCGGCCTTATTAAACCTATTACCATATAGAAGGTAGTAGTTTTTCCTGCCCCATTTGGTCCTAGTAACCCCACAACCTCTCCCCTCTCAACCAGTATGCTGATCTTATCTACAACCTTTCTCTTTTTATAAGTCTTAACCAAATCAGTGGCTTTCAAAACCTGCAAACCTTATTTTTCCTCTTTAACATTTGAATATAGGTCAGGCAACCTGCCTGACATCCGAGGCGAGATGCCTCAGCTATTTTAATCCCTATTGTCCCGACTTGTCGGCTTGGGTGTTTCCTTAGGATAGTATGTTGCTCTGACCTTTTTTTCCTCGCTACTGTTGATAATGGTATCATCTTTATTTATAAAAAATATCATCTCTGCCCCTTTAATCATATTCTTATTCTCCCACACCTTTGGATTACCTGTAAGTACTACCTTTTGCTCTTCTTCATAAAATATTGCCTTTTGACCTATAGCATATTTCCCATCTTGCTCAATTCTGACATTATCCCTCGCAATTATCTTATCTTTTCCTTCTTTCTCATCATTATAAATCTCTAACTGATCTGAATATACAGTCACATTTCCCCTCTTCGCAACCACATTTCCTATAAAGGTAATCTTATTGCTTTTCCTTTCCGATATCATTCTATCTGCTACTACATCTATGGGAAGTTCTTTATCCTCTCCTCCCTTAACCAAATCAGCAGATAAACTTGCATCTGTAATCGGCAAAAGAAAGGCACTAATAATAAAAAATATAAATAGATAAGGATGTCTCAAGATCCTTTTTCGATTCTAACCCCCATAAATGTTTCCTTTACTCAGTGATTATTTTGTATATGAATATCAAGATTTGATATAAGTCCACCCCCTTTAGTCCTCAAATCTGATCCTGTACTCTCTACAAAATTTTCCGTTTTGTACTCCTTTTTTGAGGATATCCATTTAAGACTTTTTGTCTTGAAGAAATGCCCCTCTTGTGAAGAAAAACTAACATTTCCTT
>CAJVYE010000264.1 GCA_913009285.1 uncultured Nitrospirota bacterium
CGGTGGTAATATCTTTATCCCCATATCTCTGCATTCACCTATATAGCGGATAACCTTGTCAGTGTTGTCCATATCACTGGTTAGGAGGGATGCGATAAACTCCAGGGGATAGTGTGCCTTGAGATAGGCAGTCTGATATGCCACCAGGGCATATGCTGCACTATGGGATTTGTTGAATCCATATCCAGCAAAGTGTTCCATCAGACCGAATATTTTCTCAGCCTTCTTCTCAGGTATCTTATTTTTTACTGCACCTTCTATAAATCTTTCTCTCTGTGTAGCCATCTCCTCTGGTCTCTTCTTTCCCATAGCACGGCGTAGGATATCTGCCATACCCATACTGAAACATGCTAAATCGCTGGCAATCTTCATAACCTGTTCCTGGTAGAGGATAACCCCATTGGTCTCTTTTAATATCCCCTCCATCTGGGGGAGATCATACTTAGCAGGGACTGATCCATGTCTCCTCTTTATAAAGTCATCTACCATCCCGCTGTTAAGGGGGCCAGGACGGTAAAGAGCTAAAAGGGCAATGATGTCCTCAAATACAGTGGGTTTCATTTTCCTTAACAGATCACGCATCCCCCTGCTCTCTAATTGAAACACACCCATTGTGTCGGCATGACAGAGCAGCTGATATGTCTTTTTGTCATCTAATGGGATCTCTTCAATTAAGATATCTTTTTCCCTTGACTCCTTTATCAGTCTGATGGTATTTCGTATAACGGTTAATGTCCTCAGCCCGAGGAAATCCATCTTTAGAAGCCCAAGACTCTCTATATGCTTCATGGCATACTGTGTTACTATTTCCCCTTGGGCCCCTTTATAGAGTGGTAGAAATTCAGTAAGAGGCTTAGGAGAGATGACCACTCCTGCGGCATGTGTGGATGCATGTCTGGGCAGCCCCTGTAGAGTTGTAGCGGTATCAAGGAGGAACTTTACCTTCTCATCTTTATTAATCATTTCCTTTAGCCTTGGTTCTTCCTTTATAGCCTCTTTCAGGGTGATATTCAGTCTACTAGGAATCAGCTTTGCGATCCTATCTACCTCACCATATGGCATATCCAGCGCACGTCCGACATCTCGCACAACCCCCTTAGCCATCATACTTCCAAAGGTTATAATCTGCGAGACATTCTCTTTCCCATATTTTTCTGTTACATAATCGATTACCTTATCCCTCTGTTCCATACAAAAATCTATATCTATATCAGGTAGGCTTACCCTTTCAGGATTCAGGAATCTCTCAAAGAGAAGACCATACTTTATTGGATCAAGATCAGTGATACGAAGGGCATATGAGACAAGGCTTCCGGCTGCAGAACCCCGCCCTGGTCCTACAGGTATCCCTTTCTTGCATGCATAGTCTATGAAATCCCATACTATAAGGAAGTACCCTGAATATCTCATCTTCTTTATAACATCTAGCTCTCTCTCTAATCTTTTATAATAGATCTCTTTCTCATTTTCTGATATTATCTTTGTCTTAAGACGTTTTTTAAGTCCTTCTTTTGCAAGCCCTTCCATGAAACTATCCAGGTTGAGATCGTTGGGGACATCATAGTGTGGAAGTAATATCTGATCGAATCTAAGGTCAAGATTGCATCTCTCAGATATCCTAATAGAATTATTTATAGCCTCAGGTATATCCTTAAAAAGACGTTTCATCTCTTCAGGGGATTTAAAATAGAACTGATCAGAGGAAAATCTCATCCGTTTGGGGTCATTCACGGTCTTCCCGGTCTGGATACAGAGAAGCACCTCATGCGCACGGGCATCATCCCTACCAAGATAGTGGCAGTCATTAGTGGCAACAAGTGGAATAGATAACCTTTGGCTTAGTTCTATCAATTCCTTGTTTATCTTATCTTGTCCTTCCAGTCCCTGGTCCTGAATCTCCAGATATAACCGGTCATTATCCATTATCTCTTTGAATCTTACAGCTACCTTTAAGGCCTCTTCCTTATTTTCTTTTAACAGAAGCTGTGCTATCTCACCCTTCATACATCCGCTCAGTGCAATTAGCCCTTCTGAATGCTTAGAAAGGATATCTTTATCAATACGTGGACGGTAATAAAAGCCCTCTAGATATCCCATGGTGACAAGCTTGAGAAGATTTTTGTAACCGGTATTATCTTTTGCTAAAAGGGTTAGATGATAGGAGGCATCTGAGATACCCGCCACCCCTGATTTTTCTAGCCTGCTACCAGGGGCAACATAGACTTCACACCCTATGATAGGCTTTATCCCATAGTTCTTTGCCTTCTGGTAAAACTCAATTACACCAAACATATTCCCATGGTCGGTAATTGCCAGTGCAGGAGATCGGAAGAGCGTCGTGTAGGGAAAGAGTGTAGATCTCGGTGGTCGCCGTATCATTAAAAAAAAAAGAAACAATAAAATGAACCAGAAAATAATAGCAATATCAACAATTATCGATTACTCTCTTGCATCTCCTCTGTCTGTTATCTCTGA
>CAJVYE010000265.1 GCA_913009285.1 uncultured Nitrospirota bacterium
ATCTTTCCGAATACACGGTGAACCTCAGGGAATTTCTTTATGATCTTATCGGTCTGCTGTAATAATTCCTTTGCCTTTGTAATAGATATTCCTGGCAAGGTAGTGGGCATATAGAGGATATCTCCCTCATTTAAAGGGGGCATAAATTCAGACCCTATCTTTTTTAGGGGGTAGAGGGAAGCAACAAGTATTATCAGGGCAATCAATAGAGTGCTCTTTTTGAATCTCAGTACAAGATTAATAACAGGACGGTAGGCAGCTATAAGAAACCTATTAATAGGGTTCTTATTCTCCGGTATTATCTTTCCCCTTACAAAGTAGATCATCAATACAGGGACAATGGTTATGGAAAGTAGTGCAGCCGCGGCCATAGAGTATGTCTTGGTAAATGCAAGGGGTTTGAAAAGTCGTCCCTCTTGGGCCTGAAGGGTAAAGACAGGGAGGAATGATAGTGTAATAATCAAAAGGCAAAAGAAGAGGGCGGGCCCAACCTCTTTTGTTGCATCGACTATAATTGTTAAGTGGTCTTTCTTACCCCTGTCCCGCTCAAGATGCTTATGTGCATTCTCGATCATCACAATAGCGGCATCAATCATTGCTCCGATTGCAATAGCAATACCCCCCAACGACATGATATTGGCATTAATCCCCTGATAGAACATAATGGTGAATGCAATCAAGATACCTACCGGAAGGGTAAATATGGCAACAAGTGCCGATCTAAAATGGAGGAGAAATGCGATACATACCAATGCTACAACTATACTCTCCTCTATCAACTTTTCCCTTAATGTATCTATGGCCCGCTCTATCAATCCAGAACGGTCATACACAGGGATAATCTCCACTCCTTCTGGAAGACCCTTTTTAAGCTCCTCCAGCTTCTTTTTTACATTGTGTATCACCTTCAGGGCATTCTCGCCATACCTCATTATTACAATACCTGCAGCGACCTCACCCTCACCATCCAGCTCAGTGAGACCCCGTCTGAGCTCGGGGCCCAGACTGACATGAGCTATGTCCTTTACCATGATTGGTGTACCATTCTTATCCACCCCAACAGATATGTTTTCTATATCCTTGATGGATTTGATATAACCCCGCCCCCTTACCATAAACTCGGTTTCTGCCATCTCTATGAGACGTCCACCAACATCGTTATTGCTCCTTTTAATGGCCATACTGACCTTATGGAGGGGAATATTGTATGCAAGCAATTTATTGGGATCCACCTCTACCTGATACTGCTTTACAAATCCACCAACACTTGCAACCTCAGAGACACCTGAAACGGTCTGGAGCTCATATCTTAAGTACCAGTCCTGGATGGAGCGGAGTTCAGAGAGATCATGTTTCCCTGTTCTATCCACGATCGCGTACTCATATATCCAGCCAACACCTGTTGCGTCCGGTCCGAGTGAGGGGGTTACTCCCTGAGGTAGCCTTCCAGAGACAAAATTGAGATACTCCAGCACCCTGCTACGTGCCCAGTATATATCTGTGCCATCCTCAAAGATAATATACACAAAGGAGAGACCAAAGAATGAATATCCCCTGACTGTCTTTGCATAAGGCACTGCAAGCATTGCAGTGGTCAAGGGATATGTGATCTGTTCTTCGACCACCTGTGGGGCCTGGCCAGGATACTCGGTGAATATAATCACCTGAACATCACTGAGGTCAGGTATGGCATCAAGGGGAATCTTGCTCAGGGCGTATACTCCTATACCTATAATTACAATGGTAAAGAGTATGATAAGGAATTTATTTTTGACCGATCCTTCAATAATCTTTTCAATAATCTTTTTTAGCATCTTTTTTGTTAATCCTTATGATCCATTGTGTCATGGTTTGTGGACATCTCTTTTTTTTTGTCCCCAAGCATCTTACTTATTGCCTCTTTCAGCCTACTCTCTGAATCGATAAGGAAATGGGCAGAGGTCACTACCTCCTCTCCTGGCTCAAGCCCATCGAGCACCTGATAGTAGTCATCCATCTCAACCCCCAAAATGACATCCTTTGGCCGGAACTTCCCTCCTCCGATGGCAGTAATAACAACACTCCTCTCTCCAGAGAGAAGTACTGCCTCTTTGGGTATTGCAAGTGCATTAGCCGAGATCTTACTTGTAATACTGACATTGGCATACATACCAGGTTTTAATTCCCCTCCTGGATTTAAAAATTCTATCCTGACCTTGACCGTTCTTGTCTTGGCCTCTAAGTAAGGATAGATATATGTGATCTTTCCTTTAAATATCTTTCCAGGAAAGTAGGAGAGTGTCATCTGTGCATCCTGTCCTACCTTTAACCAGGGAAGCTCATATTCATAGATATCAGCATAGACCCATATTGTTGAGATATCGGTGATAGTATAGAGGGTTACACCTGGTTTTACATACATCCAGATCGGAAGAGCACACGTCTGAACTCCAGTCACATTCCTTTATCTCGTATGCCGTCTTCTGCTTG
>CAJVYE010000266.1 GCA_913009285.1 uncultured Nitrospirota bacterium
CTTTCCCTACACGACGCTCTTCCGATCTAAAGGATACCTGAGGTGGGGATTGGTGCTGATGTTATGGTAGGATTCCCGGGAGAGACAGAGGAGATGTTTGATAACACATACAGACTTGTCAAAGAGCTACCACTCACCTATCTCCATGTATTCACCTTCTCACTCCGCAGGGGTACAGATGCATTCAATTTCCCTGACAGTATTCCAAGGAGGATAAGTAAAGATAGGAGCTTGTTAATGAAAAGGCTTGGCTGGGAGAAATCCGTGGAATTTAGGAGGGGTTATCTTTATAAAGAATCAGATGTACTCATTGAGAATCATGATAAGGATAGCAATCTCCTTAATGGATACAGTGATAATTATATTCCCATATTGCTTAATGGTCCTGATAGCCTCAAGAACAGCCTTGTAAAGGTAAAGATTATGGAGATTAGAGAAGAAAGGGTTAATGCCATAATAATATAACGTAAGCGTTCACAGAACGCTGAAATTTGAAATTGGAAATTAGAAATTTGTGTTATCATATTTTTTTGCTGTTGATAAACTCATTCAACTTTGGACCAAGTTTTTCAATTACTATTTGGTATTTTGATTTTTTTCTAATTTCTAATTTCCAATTTCAGTGTTCTGTGAACGCTTACAAATTTTTTAATAGCGTAACTAATTGATTCTATAAAGAAACTCAGATAAATGATATTCCGTGTCTTTCCGTGGTGAATTATTACGATAACACAAATTTCCAATTTCTAATTTCCAATTTCAAACCGTGAACGGTTACAATATAACAGATGAAATCGTCTAAAGATCCTATAATTACCCTTACCACCGATTTTGGATTGAACGACCCCTTTGTTGGGATAATGAAGGGTGTTATGTTGGGCATCAACCCAGATCTGAGGTTCGTCGATCTCTCGCATCAGATCGAACCGCAGAATATCCTTCAGGCCGCATATATACTCAGGGCATCATATACATATTTCCCTGAAAAGACCATACACCTTGTAGTAGTAGATCCTGGAGTAGGTAGCGAGAGGAGAGGGATTATAGCCGTGACTGAGGGATATATCTTTATTGCCCCTGATAATGGTGCCCTCTCTCCTGTTTTTCAGGATAAGACCTTTTTAAAAGTTGTAGAGATAACCGAAAGGAAATTCGCCCTGCCAGAGATAAGCTCTACATTTCATGGGAGAGACCTCTTTGCCCCAGCTGCAGCATGGCTATCCATGGGTAGAGATACTGTCCTGTTCGGGAGGGAGATAAGGGACTATGTTACACTCGACCTCCCAATGTCTCACTTCAATGAAAGGGATATGATTGAAGGGGAGATAATCTATAAGGACAGATTCGGGAATCTGGTGAGTAATATATCACAAGAGATATTTGATCGCTCATTAGCCACATCAGGGAAAGGATCTTTTAATATACAGATTGGGTCAATAGATATAAAAAAGATAAACAGGTTCTATGCAGAGGGGAAAGAAGGCGGAGTATCAGCCCTCTTTAATAGCTGGGGATTATTGGAGATATATATCTATCAAAAGAATGCATCAGAGGTATTAAAGATAGATGTAGGGGAACAGATAAGGATTAGATTTCACCATAATAAATTATATTGATGTTAAGGTTCTGGTATGAATATTATATCTATTAATAAGCTTATGGAGGGTGGGTCGGCTTATACCTAAATCTTCGGCTGTCTTTGTAATGTTGTGGTCGTTTTCTATTAACATCTTTTGAATAATTCTTTTCTCTGCCTCCTCCCGGGCCTGATGTAGGGTCATTTTATCTTCTATAAATTCATCATCTCCTATATCTTCTTTTATATGGTTGAGCTCTATATCCGAGGCTGCAATCCTTTCATTATCTGACATGATTACTGCTCGTTTGATTCGATTATCCAACTCCCTTATATTTCCTGGCCATTCATATTTGAGGATAGAGGAGAGTGCAGATTTTGTAAATACCTTGATATGTTTTTTATATTGCTCTGTGTATCTACTCAGAAATATCCTGGAAAGGATAAGAATGTCTTTTGTGCGCTCTCTTAAAGGGGGAAGACAAATTGTCACCACAGCCAATCTGTGATAGAGGTCATCACGGAAACTACCATCTATTATTGCCTTTTTAAGGTCCTTATTGGTTGCTGCAATGATACGAACATCCACATGGATCGTTTCCCGTCCTCCTATCCTTTCAATGACATGTTCTTGAAGAAACCGTAACAGTTTTACCTGTAATGATAGGCTCAGCTCTCCAATCTCATCCAGAAATAGAGTGCCTTCATGAGCCAATTCGAATTTCCCTTTTCTCTGAACAAGATCGGAAGAGCACACGTCTGAACTCCAGTCACATTCCTTCATCTCGTATGCCGTCTTCTGCTTGATAAAAAAAAAAAAAACAAAACTCACTATAGTCTTGTTTTCCATATCGTACTATCAC
>CAJVYE010000267.1 GCA_913009285.1 uncultured Nitrospirota bacterium
TTTTTAATGATACGGCGACCACCGAGATCTACACTCTTTCCCTACACGACGCTCTTCCGATCTAATTGTTAAGAAACAGAAGGTTTGCGGGTTTAAAATTCAGACGACAATATCCTATAGATAAATATATATTGGATTTTTACTGCCATGAACAAAAGGTTGCAATCGAGCTGGATGGAGGTCAGCATAATGAGGATAATCATATAAAATACGATCAGGTTCGAGATAAGAGGTTAACGAATAAAGGTATAAAAATATTACGATTTTGGAATAATGATGTATTGAATAATATGCTTATGCAGTTGACTCAAGTAACCACCGTATATAGAATATACGGGTATGGAAGACTACCCGTGAAACATAGGGGAAAGCCCTTTTATCGCCCTGTTTAACAAGGTATTATGGTTGTCCTGTTCATGCGAAAAATCTCATTTCTTAGGCTATATATAGTGTATACTTGAGTCAACTGCATAAGCATATTGAATAATACTGAAGGTGTTTTGCAGGTTATATGGAAAGCCCTCACCCCGACCCTCTCCCAGAGGGAGAGGGAGTAAAAATGAGTCAATATTTTACGTATATGCAAAAACCTAACCGGACAACGCTGAGTTCTTATATACATTGTTTCCCTCCTTATATATATTGATAATCAAAAACCCTGAAATAGTGAATGATAGGAAATTCCTTTTGAAGTGTTAAAAAAATTAACTGTTAAATTATTTAACAGATCGTTAAAGCCTTCAAGTTATTACTAAAATGGGAATACGTGTTAAATAATTTAACAGTTAAAAGATATAAATAATCAAGCCAGTCTATTCCTTCAATCTTGTAACCCATTGATATTCATATGCATCCTTCTTTTTTTCACTTCATTGGCATGCTTTTTGCTATATAAACCTATTATAGGAATTTCTATTTTGGATGCAGATGAACGTAGACATCGAAGTAAGGAGTAGGCAGTAAGCAGAAGATGCAAGCTCCCTACTGCATAATCCTTACTGTCTGCTAAATAAGAATATGTGCTATATTTTAAACCTTAAAAAATGAAAGGAGGAACAAAGATGGTATCTTCAACAGTTTTATTGATTGATGATGAGAGGGCTGTACGGAGAAATCTCACTGTAGGTCTGTTGCAAAAGGGTTACGAAACAGTACTTTGCAAGGACGGCTTTTCTGGCTTATCCAAGATTGATTTGCTGGAAAAACACGGTATCCCTATTGATGTTGTCGTTACTGACCTCCGTCTTCCAGACATTGATGGGCTAAAATTGCTTAAGGTAATCAAGTCCAGACATCCTGATCTCCCTGTTTGTGTGATCTCAGGATATGGAGATGAAATCACAGAGGAGATTATAAAAAAGGAAGAAGGAGATGGATATTTGGATAAACCATTTACCATTGATAATCTGGTTGACATGATAGAAAAGGTAAAAAGACCTTTGAGTGAGATAAGTGTTGACCAATTCGCGGGGCCAGATGTACAAGTAGAGAAAAGATCTGTCTCTTCTTATGCACTTGTGAAGATAGATGACAGGAGTCTCTTTGCCGACATCTATCGGGATATCTATTTCATGGACAAGGTCTTATACTGTGATGCAGTATTTGGTGATCATCAGTTGGTGCTTCTCCTTCAATCTGCCAACAGAAGTGAAATCAATGAGTTTGTTGAGTCTGAATTAATGAAATTAGAAGGAATCCAGGAAGTAGAGATGATAGATGTGGTAACCCCTATCCTCAGCGAGGAGACTAAAGGGATAATTACACAGGTTGAGGAATGCTGCGAATCAGACAAGATCTTGAAGGATAAGGGTGAAAGAAGATTAAAGACCCTTTCATCCTATGTAATGGTAGACTTCGAAAATGACTACTTTGAGGAGATATATAAACAGCTCTGTTTTATGGAAGATGTGGTTTATTGTGACACAACTCGCGGACAATATGGGCTTATCCTGCTAATTCAGGCCCCTACCTTTGACATTATCAAGAAGCGGATTACCCATATCTCTAAAGAGATTGATGGCATATTGAAGGTCCAAGAATATCGGATCATGAACCTGATTGAGATGTAAAAGGTAACGTAACTATTCAGCTATTCATCCCCCCCTTTAGCAAAGGGGGGTGAGGGGGATTTGGAGAACTTATAATTATAAAATCCCCCTTAATCCCCCTTTTCCAAAGGGGGAGACCTGAATAGTTACTAAGGTAACAACTATCTCTGGTAGTGGTACCATAAAAGGTTCTATAGTTAAAAAAGTGCCTAAAGTGCCTAAAGTGATCTAAAGTTAAAAGATTATATTCCATCAACTTTAGTTCACTTAGATCGGAAGAGCACACTCTGAACTCCAGTCACATTCCTTTATCTCGTATGCCGTCTTCTGCTTGAAAAAAAAAAAATAAAAAACTGCCTATTATCAGATCGGAAGAGCACAACGTCTGCA
>CAJVYE010000268.1 GCA_913009285.1 uncultured Nitrospirota bacterium
TTACTATAATTAGTATGGGTACGATAACTTATTATATTCTTTTTTGTTTTTTTAATGATACGGCGACCACCGAGATCTACACTCTTTCCCTACACGACGCTCTTCCGATCTCAGTAAATAACATTATCATCCTGTCTATACCTATCCCCTCACCAGCAGTGGGTGGCATCCCATATTCCAAGGCCCGGATATAATCCTCATCCATCTTATGCGCTGTATCGTCTCCCATGCCCCTCTCCTCCATTTGCCTTCTAAATCGCTCCTCCTGATCAATAGGATCATTCAACTCGGTATATGCATTGGCGAGCTCCTTTTGCCCTATGAATAGTTCAAACCTCTCCACCAGGGTTGGATCATCCTCCTTCTTCTTGGAAAGAGGAGAAAGTTCTGCTGGATAATCAATGATAAAGGTAGGTTGAATCAGTTTAGGTTCTACTAATTGATCGAATATTTTTCCCATAAGCTTCTCAGGATTATCACCGGCCTCAAGAGGGATCTCCAGCCGGGCTGCCAGTTCTCTTACCTTTTCTCCGGTTTGCAACACCTCAGGCTCAACCCCTCCTAACTCAATCAGGGAGTCTTTGAATGTATACCTCTTCCATGGTGGGGATAGGTCTATCTCATTACCGTTATATTCGACCTTGGTTGTATTCAGGATCTCCTGGGCAATACAAGAAAACATCTCCTCGGTAAGGTCCATCAGGTCGTGGTAATCTGCATATGCCATATAAAATTCGAGCATGGTAAATTCAGGATTGTGTTCTGTGGAGATCCCTTCATTTCTGAAGTTCCTATTTATCTCATAGACCCTCTCAAACCCACCAACGACTAACCGTTTGAGATAGAGTTCAGGGGCAACCCTTAGATAAAGCTCCATACCGAGGCTATTATGGTATGTCTTAAAGGGTTTTGCAATTGCTCCTCCTGGTATAGACTGCATCATAGGTGTCTCCACCTCTAAAAAACCCCTCTCATCAAGAAAATTCCTGATCCTCTGAATGATCATACTCCTTAATACAAATATCCTCTTTACATCAGGGTTTACGATGAGGTCAACATATCTCTGCCGATATCTGGTCTCCTTATCCTTGAGTCCATGCCACTTTTCAGGAAGGGGTCTTAGGGATTTTGATAGCATGGTGATCTCTTTTGCCCGAATTGTTAACTCCCCGGTCCTTGTCTTGAAAACCGTTCCCCTAATCCCCACAATATCCCCGATATCGTATACAGAAAATATAGAATATTGATCTTCGCCTATATCATCTTTGCGTATATATATCTGTATTTTACCAGAGACATCCTGCACGTGACAAAAGGTAGTCTTCCCATGTCTCCTCTTGGATATAAGGCGACCACCTATTACAAATTCCTCTCCTGCTTCCTCTATTTCCTCATTAGTGAAATCAGAATATTTTGTCACGATAGACTTTATGGAATGGGTTGGCTTAAACCTGCTTATATAAGGATTTATACCTGCTGATCTTAACTCCTCTAACTTTGCCCTCCTATATGATAGGAGCTCGCTTTTCTCATCCACTTAAAGATTCCTTTCTTCATCTAAAAATCCCCCTCACCCTAGCCCTCTCCCACGAGGGGAAATGAGGACTTTCCCCATACTCAACAGAAATCCTCCTCTTTTTTCCGATTCTATCAAGAGGGAATAAAGGTGAGGGTGATATATTTTCATTCCCCTATCTCTTTATTCTTTATAAATCGTAAATACGAAAGAAGTATATCTGATACTCATCTTACCGTCAAGTGAAGAATCTATCTGACAGACCCTAACAGATATGCCTCTATAAATTGATCTATATCCCCATCCAATACTGCCTCAACATTGCCCACTTCCACCTTGGTCCTGAGATCTTTAACCATCCTATACGGTTGGAGGACATAAGATCTAATCTGATTTCCCCAGGTAATATCCTGCTTTCCCTTTTCGCTCTCCTCCATTTTTTCTCTCTGCTTCTGCTGCTCAAATTCGTACAACCTCGACCTCAATATCTTCATAGCTGTAGCCTTGTTCCTGTGCTGGGATCTATCATTTTGACACTGCACAACTATCCCACTAGGTATATGGGTTATCCGTACAGCAGAGTCTGTGACATTTACATGCTGTCCACCAGCACCACTGGAACGAAAGGTATCAATCTTCAAATCAGATTCATCGATCTCAAGCCGGATCTCTTCATCGATCTCAGGACAGATATATACCGATGCAAAGGATGTATGCCGGCGATTGTTGACATCAAACGGAGAGAGTCGTACAAGACGATGTACACCAATCTCCGCCTTAGATCGGAAGAGCGTCGTGTAGGGAAAGAGTGTAGATCTCGGTGGTCGCCGTATCATTAAAAAAAAAAGACATAAGCAAAATTATCATACCACTCAAAAGCATATACTGAATAAGCCTCCGATGCATTCACGTCTGACAGCTC
>CAJVYE010000269.1 GCA_913009285.1 uncultured Nitrospirota bacterium
ACGGTGGTTATATATTTTAAGTCCCATAGGGACGCTTTGAAAATAGGCCGACGATTTATCGTCGGTTTTGATTCGTTCAATTTTATTTAGTCCCATCGGGACGGTTGATAATAGACCTGCGATTCATTGCAGTTGGTCATAATGCACCTTTTCCTTTTCAGTCGTCCCCATGGGACTTATTTCTTTATTGATTGATACCCGGCGATGAATCGCCGGTCTATTATCGAATGTTCCTATGGAACATTAATTTTTATGGTTCTTCTCCTAATTTACCGTAGAAAATGGGAGAAGAGCCTAATTTTATTTTACATTTTATCCAGAGGCTTACGCCTCTGGCTAGATTCTTTCGCCCTTATAGGGCTATGTACTTATAACTGCTACCTTCTCCTTAGCATCTATCTCAAAATCCTCAAAGACCGTTGGGGCATGCTCTTTCATGATCTTAAGCATCTCTAATGTGATCTCTCTTATCTCCCACTGGGCAGCCTTTGAACACCTCTCTTTGAATATATGCCTCAATTCCCTGAAATTGGCAGATATTACGATCTCGCTCTCAACAGCATTAGGGAGTACAAATCTGGCATCCTCCTTCTTTATACCTATTGACTGAAGCCTTGTGTAAACCTCTTTGGCATTATTTATAAAATCTTCAAATAGTGTTTTAGCTTCCTTATTCTTTTCAATGGATTCCGGCATAATAGTTGAAAAATTACTTTCATCTACATATCTCTGAGACTGCTGGGAAAATGCACATAATCTGTGTCTAACTAACTGGTGTGTAAAACTCCTTGATCCTCCTCTTATCTTGAATGTAGCGTATGCATGCTCCAAAACAGAGTAATGTCCACTTCTGATGATCATACGGATAAATTTCTTATGTGTATCTTCCCCTGCCTTATCAAATGAAAGATAGCACGTCCTACCCGCTTCCTCTATCAGTCTTTCCGCATTTGGGGTAATAGCTAAAAGCTCTACCTTCATAATCCTCCTTTTTATCATCTTTAGTGTTTATACTTTAGATATCAAAGCTGAAGGTGTGTCTTACCGATTTATCCAGACTCATATTCTTTTCTTCACAGTGGAGATCTTCTAATGAGATAGAATCGAGGACCTCTGATATATGTTTAGCCAGTCTCTGCCATAAAAGACGGGTAACGCAACTATCAACCCTGTTACAAGGGTCACCATCAAAATTTCCTGTGTCGACGCACTCGGCAGGGGAGATAGATTCGTCCACAGCTCTGAATATATCCCCTATACTGATCTGGCCTGCTTTCTTTGCCATGAGATATCCACCACCAGGTCCCCTAACACTCTTTACGAGTTTTGACTTTCTGAGTTTCATGAATAGCTGTTCTAGGTAGTGTAGAGATATTTCCTGTCTTACCGAGATGCTCGATAATGGAATAGGATAATTCTGTGGACTCGAAGCAATATCCAGCATTGCCCTCACTGCATAATGAGCTTTTGCTGATATCCTCATAATGATCTACCCTTCTATAACATCTCCTTCAATGGGATCAACCCTGACCCCTTTTTCTTTCAAGGACTCAACTGCCCTGTCGATCTCTTCACCCTCTCCTGTGATCTCTAACTCGACCCATCCTGTCTTCCCATCCACATTTGCCTTCCGTATATTGGTAATTACTTTAAACGTCTGTCCTATCTCATAGATTAGCGGCCTTTTAATAGTCTCTCCAGAAAATGTTAAATGAACCTTTAGTTTAGCCATCTCAATTTCCCCTCTATTTCTAACTTCATCTCTTTTTAACTATTATCTCCCAATCGGTATCATTGAGCTGATTTCTCTCTAATATCTCATGCCCATCATCTGTTAAGCTTCGTGGTACATTGTCAATAGCTGGAAAATGATCTACAATTATCCGGAGAAGATCCCCAACTTCCAATTTCTCTATTGCCAATTTTGATTTGACAAAGGTATAAGGACATACCTCTCCTTTGATATCAAGCTCTTGCATTGTCTTCTCTTTAACCAGTTCGTCTGTTCTCTTTTCAAAATCACCGATTGCAACATAACATTCACAGCTATCCGCGAAGATCGTAACAATGATTCCCTCATTTATTCTTCGCGTCAGATCCAGTGCTGCTTTCATAGCCGCACCTGAAGAGTGACCTACTATAAGTCCCTCTTCCTGGTATAACCTGCGAACCATTTCATAGGAATCATCTGTCTTTATACTTATCTTTCCATCTATAAAGTTCTCATCAAGATCGGAAGAGCGTCGTGTAGGGAAAGAGTGTAGATCTCGGTGGTCGCCGTATCATTAAAAAAAAAAAAAGTATAGAAATATAAAAGGTTACATCCGACAACAGCTGCCGACCGCCCCAGTACGGTGTTCACAGTCAGTGGACCCTCAGAGTGTCTGTATCGAGCACACAGTGTATCGACACAATGAAGATCATCTCTT
>CAJVYE010000270.1 GCA_913009285.1 uncultured Nitrospirota bacterium
GTGAAGGGAGAGGCGTCAAAGGAAGATGAAGCGAAGTGGAAATTAAGGTAGTATGAAGGAGGTGAGTATGTGACGAAATGCACATAACAACACAAACTGGGAAGGGATTTATTGTGTGTGTTTTTTTTTTAATGATACGGCGACCACCGAGATCTACACTCTTTCCCTACACGACGCTCTTCCGATCTCCTCAGGAAATATAAGTATATCTGCCTTACCACCAATACGAAAGGTGGTATATCCACGCATAGACTCGTTAAACCTCTTCTCACCCTTGATATCATCAATCCAACTTCCAATCTTCACCCCTCAATGCCCTCAGTAAATTAACGCCCACCTTCCATATATCCCCTGCACCCAAGGTCATAACAATATCACCCGACTTCGCTGTATCGAGTAGATGCCTCACTATTTCTCCCTTTTCCTCTATAAAGACCACATCACTATGCCCTCGTTTCTTTATCCCGTTGCAGAGAATAGGACCATCCACCCCTTGTATTGGTTTCTCTCCCGCAGAATAGATCGAGGTAACGATCAGGACATCAGCATCATGGAAGGCTGTATAGAAATCCTTTAGTAAGGTCTTCATCCTCGTATATCGGTGCGGCTGGAAGACAACAATGATCTTTTTATCTCTCCATACATCTTTAGCCGCCCTGAGTGTAACCCTTATCTCCTCAGGGTGATGACCGTAATCATCTACAACAATAATTCCCCTCTCATCACCCCTTATTTGAAACCTCCTCTCAATCCCGCTAAACCCCTCTCACGCTTTACTGATCGTAGAAAAATCGATATCGAGTTCCAGTCCAACCGCAATAGCTGCTAACAAATTGCATACATTATGCATCCCGGGCATATTTATCGATATCTTCCCGATCTCTTCTCCCATCCGATAGACAGAAAAACCTGTATTTAATCCTGAAAAGATAATATTCTTTGCTGTATAATCTGCCTGTGCAGAGAGACCATAGGTAATATGCCTTTTCTCTACCTCAGGGATAAGATCCTGTATATGCTCATGATCCATACATAAGACCGCCACACCGTAAAAGGGTATTCTATTTATAAACTTAATAAATGCCTTTTTTATATTTTTTATATTCCCATAATAATCAAGGTGCTCCCTATCGAGGGTAGTAACTACAGCTATAGTGGGAGACAAACTCAGGAATGATCCATCACTCTCATCTGCCTCTGCCACCAAGAAATCACCCTGCCCTAGCATTACTCCGCTACCAAGGCTCTTAAGTCTCCCTCCGGTAACCATTGTAGGATCAAGCCCACCCGCTGCCAGTACCGTAGCTATCATAGAGGTAGTAGTGGTCTTTCCATGGGTCCCGGCAACAGCAATGCCATATTTCAATCTCATTAACTCAGAAAGCATCTCCCCCCTCGGAATAACCGGTATTGATCTTTCCTTTGCTGAGACTATCTCTACATTATCAGATTTCACGGCTGATGAAACAACCACTACTTCTGAGCCTTCTATATTAGAGGGAGAATGCCCTATAAAAATATCTGCACCTATATCAGCCAGGTGTCTAATTCCCTCTGAATCATTAAGATCAGAACCGCTCACCTTGAATCCGCTATTTATAAGGACCCCGGCGATGCCGCTCATTCCGATACCACCAATACCTACAAAATGCACATGTCGAGTCTTTCTAAACAAATCAGTCGCCTCCCGCAAACAACTCTTTCACTTCCTTTTTTGTCACTAGATCCAGGCTCACAAGTATATTCCCTATCTCCTTCTCCTTTTTCTTTTTTGATCCGATTCTCTTTTGAAGCGTCTCCAAGTTATCAACACCATATATCACGTGGTAAGAGATAAACCCCTGTGAAACACTTTTTCCTTTCTTCTTCCGAGTAAAAGACATAACTCTTACTCCTTTCTTTATGTTTGTTTTTGTGACTTTTAGGGCAGGCACGGGGGCCTGTCCCTACAACCTTTCACCTGGAAATCCCCCTAACCCCCCTTTTCCAAAGGGGGGGAATTACTGCTCCCCCCTTTCCACTTTTACTCTTCACCTTACAACCTCTTTGTCTGAGACAAAAGGTTGTAGCACATATCCACTACCCTACTCCCTGCATCAGGATTACCTAATCTTTTACTCTCCATCTCCATCTCCTCTAACTTCTTTTTGTTCCTCATCATGGAGATGACTGTCTTTGCCAATAGCTCGCCAGTGAGATCTGAGTCCTTTATCACCATAGCTGCCCCTCTCTCCTCCATATGCCTGGCATTTAACTCTTGATGGTTATTAGCAGCATAAGGAAAAGGGACAAGTACAGCACCCTTTCCACAGGCTGTTAACTCCGCTATCGTTGTAGCACCTGCCCTGCAAATAACAAGGTCTGCCTTCCTATAATTATCCGCCATATCAATAATGAAAGGCTTTATTT
>CAJVYE010000271.1 GCA_913009285.1 uncultured Nitrospirota bacterium
TTTTTATGTTCTTTTTTTTTTTAAGGAGACGGCGACCACCGAGATCTAAACTCTTTCCCTACACGCCGCTCTTCCGATCTATCCGTCATGAGGCATGTTCCCTTCTGTGTCTTGGGAAAGGCGATTACATCTCTTATGGATGCAGCTCCCAAAAGGATCATAATGAGTCTGTCCAGCCCCAGGGCAATACCTCCATGAGGTGGGGCCCCATATTCCAGTGCCTCCAATAGAAACCCAAATCTCAGGCTAGCCTCATTTTCGTCTATCCCTAAGGCATTGAACATCTTCTGTTGGATATCTCTCAGGTGTATCCTGATGCTTCCTCCACCTATCTCCTGTCCATTTAGAACCAGGTCATATGCCTTTGCCCTTATCCTTGCTGGATCTTCATTAAAGAGATGGAGGTCTTCATCCACCGGGGCAGTAAATGGATGGTGCATAGCTACATATCTCTTCTCTTCTTCATCATATTCCAGGAGGGGAAAATCTGTTATCCAGACAAAACTGTATTTATCCTTATCCCGGAGTTCTAACTTTTCCCCAAGGTGTATACGGAGCTGACAGAGGGAATTTGTCACTACCTCTGGTCTATCTGCTACAAAGAGGAGGAGGTCTCCCTTCTCTCCCTCAAGGGCCTTTGCAATAGAATCGAGTATCTCTTTGCTAAAAAATTTTGTGATTGGCGATTGATATCCCTCTTCTGTTATCTTTATCCATGCAAGCCCCTTTGCTCCGTATCCCATTACAATCCCGGTCAGGTTATCCAGCTCCTTTCTGGAGAATTGAGCACCTTTGTTGACTTTTATCCCCTTTATCTTCCCACCCTCTTCAACGGTTTTGCTGAATACCTTAAACTCTGTCTCTTTTGCTATATCAGTGACATCTTTTAATTCCAATCCATAACGGATATCAGGTTTATCGATCCCGAATCTTTCCATTGCCTCGTTATAGCCAAGTCTTGGAAAAGGGGTATCTATATTGATACCCTTTGACTCTCTGAATATCTCTGTCATCATCTCCTCGATAAGCAGAAATATATCTTCCCTCCTGATAAAGGACATCTCCAAATCAATCTGTGTGAATTCGGGTTGTCTGTCTGCCCTCAGATCCTCATCCCTGAAACACTTTACAATCTGGAAGTATCGGTCAAATCCAGATATCATAAGGATCTGCTTGAAGAGCTGTGGAGACTGCGGCATTGCATAAAATTTCCCTGGATTAACCCTGCTTGGCACAAGGTAATCCCTTGCACCCTCAGGGGTACTTTTTGTAAGAAAAGGGGTCTCTACCTCCAGAAAGCCTTTTTTATCGAGAAAGTCTCTCACCCCTTTTGCTACTTTATGTCTCAGGATAAGATTACCTTGAAGAGAAGGCCTTCTCAGGTCAAGATATCTATATTTCAATCTCAAGTTTTCAGAGATCCCACTATGCTCATCTAAAGGGAAGGGGAGAGTTCTTGCCTCATTAAGTATCTTGAGATTATCTGCATATACCTCGATCTCTCCGGTTTTTAGTTTGGGATTTATCATATCTTTTGGCCGTGCTGAAACCTTCCCTTTTATAGCGAGTACAAATTCATTTCTGATACTCTGGGCCCTCTCATGGCTTATCATATCGATCTTGGGGTTCAGGACTATCTGAGTAATACCATCCCTGTCTCTCAGGTCTATGAAGATAAGACCCCCGTGATCCCTCCTGCTATGTACCCATCCCATGAGTATTACATCTTTATCCAAATCCCTGATATCTAACTCACTGCACGAATGGGTCCTCTTAAATATTTCATCCTTTTCAGCCATCAAGCCTCCTGTATTCTTTAGGGTCTCATAGAAGTTATTTTGGTAACCGTTCACTTATATATCACAGAATTATATAAGGATATAAAATATAGTATGATATTTCAAGAAAAAAAAATATACATTCCTACCGTATGCATTATTTGGGTATAGATATTCTGAAAAGAAAGAAGATAGATTTAGGTAATGCGCAAAGATAATGAGACAAATAATTTGCTTATTTTGGTGTTTATGTGTAAGCTTTCTAACTTAATCTTTTATAAATCTCCTCGAACTGTCCTGCAATATCTTTAAATGCCTTTAATACTTGAGGATCAAAATGAGTTGGCATTGTACGGCTATCACCTTCGGTTATGATCTTGTAAGCCGTATCATGGTCAAACGATGGCTTATAAATACGCTTATTTCTCAGGGCATCATACTGGTCTGCAATGTTCACGATCCTCCCTTCTATAGGGATATCCTCAGCTTTGAGTCCTTCAGGATATCCACTCCCATCCCACCTCTCGTGATGGGTGAGGGCAATAGATGATGCAAGACAAAGACGTGGGGAATCACCGAGTATCTTTACCCCATAATAGGTATGTTTCTTCATGATATAAAATTCC
>CAJVYE010000272.1 GCA_913009285.1 uncultured Nitrospirota bacterium
GTTGTTGTGTGCATATATAGGCATGTCATGTATTGAGCTAGTTGTTTTTTTTTTCAAGCAGAAGACGGCATACGAGATAAAGGAATGTGACTGGAGTTCAGACGTGTGCTCTTCCGATCTTGAGGAGGATATATTTATTATAACCCCGGCCTTTCCCTGCCTGCACATTATCTGAGTCGGATCATCCTCCCATATATCCTCACATATATTAAGTCCTACAACAATTCCTTCCATGGTAAAGACCATATACTCATCCCCAGCCTTAAAATATCTCTTTTCATCAAATACACCATAGTTAGGGAGGAATATCTTATGATATACACCCTTTAATGAGCCATTATGGATTATAGCTGCTGCATTATATATCTCCTCTTTCCCATCTGCAAAACCGACAATAGCTATTATGCCCTCAACCTTGTCGGTGATTCTTTTCAGACATTCCTGATTATCCTTGATAAAGTGCGGTTTCAGCAAGAGATCCTCTGCTGGATACCCCGGTATTGATAATTCGGGGAAGGTGATAATATCCACACCCTTTGCCTTTCCTTTATTGATAAAATCTATAATCTTCTCCGTATTCCCCTCTAGATCACCAACAGTGGTGTTAATCTGTGCCATTCCTATTCTTAATATTCGCATCCTTTATACTTCCTTTGTAATTTCACCACGGATATTCACAGAATTACACTGAATTAATTAACCTAAATTGAGCGATTCTTTCATGTCGGGCGAGACGCCCGACCTACTGTTGTGTGAAGCATTAACCCTTTCCCGTAGGACAGGCGTCTCGCCTGTCATCCCAACGTCTCGCCTGTCCTCACTCATTGGGTGAACCATAATTATTGTAGGGCTCGTTCCCCGAACGAGCCCATGGGCTGATGAGGGCATCAGCCCCTACATTTTGATTAAGAATCATTAAGAATCGCTCAATTTAGGTTATTTGTAACTGAAACGTCTAAAAGAGGATTAAGATTGAATAAAAAGAGGCTCAGGACAGGATATACAACCGGGGCATGTGCTGCTGCTGCTGCAAAGGCTGCAACAAACCTTTTAGTTATGAATTACGAGTTATTAGGGGTTACGAGTGAAGACAGAGATTTTACACACATTCATGAAGTTAAGATCCCTTTCCCTGATGGGAACAAGGTAAGGTTTGAAGTGTATGATTCAGGGATTTCTGATACAGGGGCATGGGCCTCGGTGATCAAGGATGCAGGGGATGACCCTGATGTGACAAACAGGGCAGAAATAAAGGCAGAGGTAAGACTTAAGAAGAGGAAGAAAAAGGGACAAGACTCAGACCCTGTAGTATCAATTCCACAAACAGATAATCTAAAGATTAAAATAAAAGGTGGTAAGGGTGTTGGGGTCGTAACAAAGCCCGGGCTTCCTGTATCTATTGGTGAGCCAGCCGTAAACCCTGTACCAATAAAGATGATAACAGAGGCAGTGATAGATGGAATAAGGGAATTGACAGCAAAGAGTAAAAACTCATCACTCCTAACTCATCACTCATTGCTTAGTATTGAGGTTATCATATCTGTTCCTAAAGGTGAAGAGATTGCTAAAAAGACACTCAACAGCAGGCTTGGCATCCTCGGAGGCATATCCATCTTAGGTACAACAGGTATTGTCAAGCCAATATCTTCAGAGGCATGGTGTACAACTATCAGTATGGGGATGGATGTGGCAAAGGCAATGGGAAATGATGTGATTATCCTATCAACAGGACGAACATCTGAGAAGGCGATCCAAAAGATTTTCGATATACCTGTTGAATCCTATATCTTGATGGGCGATTATCTTGAATTTTCATTGAAAGAGGCTGCAAAAAGGAGATTTAAGAAGGTTCATATTGCCTCCCAATGGGCAAAGCTCATCAAGGCTGCTATGTGTATACCCCAGACCCATGTTAGACATGGTGCACTTGAGGCAAAAAAGGCATATGAATTTATAAGTAACATTGATAGTGATTTAAAATCCAGTCCGATCGAGGAGCCAACCACGGTCCGTGAGATATATCTACATCTTATAAAGATGAATCGATCTGATGTGATTAGATTAGTGTGTCAGAAGGCAAAGGATTACACCAAAGCTCTTTTAAAAAATGAAGAGGTATTCTATCACCTCATTTCCTATGAAGGAAAGGTGGTGGAGAGTGTCTAAGGGAGCTCGTCCCAATATCTATGTCATAGGCGTCGGTCCTGACAGTCTTTCTCAACAGGCTGTTAGATCGGAAGAGCACACGTCTGAACTCCAGTCACATTCCTTTATCTCGTATGCCGTCTTCTGCTTGAAAAAAAAAAAAACAGACATATCCTTCACTATGACCTATTATTAGAAAATACGTGCATATATACTGTCCATTCACTTCCTGAATTTTGTTCACTTTTTTT
>CAJVYE010000273.1 GCA_913009285.1 uncultured Nitrospirota bacterium
AAGAACGGTGGAAATCGGGAGTGATGATTGCGACGTTGAGCTGAAAACTTGTTTGATCTGTTTTCTTTTATGATATTGTGTATTTTTTTTTTTTTTTCAAGCAGAAGACGGCATACGAGATAAAGGAATGTGACTGGAGTTCAGACGTGTGCTCTTCCGATCTTGTGAGCCGCAGTACAACGCTGCTGCAATCTCTTATCACTGACGCCGTAACAGGAAATACCCGAATTCACCACGACCCGTTGACCAAATAGAGACAACTCAAAGGACAGGGTATCTGCATGAGCATGCCCGGGAAGGTAATCCGGCCCGATCCTTGCAACATCCAATAACACAATAGCTTCACCCAGCTCAAGTCTTATATAGCCACTGTCAGATATTCGTGTGACAGCCCCCTCCGGTGCCGCCACCTCACTCAGCCCTAATCGTTCAGCATACTTTTCCAGGTTCTGCGGGACAGCTGCAATACCCATCGCCGTATCATTAAAAAAACTTACTTCCCCATCCGGATGACACATAACCTTTAACCACCTCTGCATCCTCTGAATGGTATCTGTCCACTCCTGTAGGAGCGCCGTCCTCGGCACGAATAAACCAAATGACTGCCCCATGTTCACCAAATCCAGCAAATCCTCCAGAATAATGCTGTGATACATCGGACTCAGCTCAAAATGCCCCCCATCTCTTAACACCTGCTCCGGCAATTGCTTTTTTAGAATCGACAAGCCCTTCTTTAACCATTCATCCGCCTCATCCCCCCCAAAATATAAACCGGCAAATACCAGTGCTTTTGCGTTTGCAAAAAGATGGTTACCTAAAAGATGATACTCAAGACGCTTTCGTAAGTAGCGAGCCTGTAGAGCAAGACTTTCCAGCCAGTCATCCTCCATCTTATTGCCAGACAACAACCACTTGATCCAGTTAACGATTCGAAGTGACAGAGGGTATGGTTCCCAACCATAGCCTGAAAAGAGTGGGTTCTCGGAAATCCAACGATTAATTTGTGCGCGGTGCCATGCAACACAATCACCTGCATATTTCGCATTGATATCATCAAAATAGTGGAGATTATAAAGCCAAAGTTTGTCCTGATCAGGATCATTCCAGCTACCAGGCCCAGATAATTCTCCTTCTTTATTGAGAAAGATATACCGTTTTTCAGCTACCATGGATTGAGTACTATACACAGTATCCACCCAGCAGGATTTAGCCAGACGTAGAGATAATAAAGATGAATTTCTTACTTTGGGAGAGTACAACCGATTCCATAGCCGACCATAAACTTGCACCGGCCGTAAAAAACGAACGGTATGAAGAAAAAGGAAGATGCGAGATAGCACTATACAGAGTTAATAGTCAGGTAATAATTCACAAAAATAAATATCTATAACACTCAATAAAACCTCCTGTTTCTTCACAAGTTGCCGTAATGAGTACCCCCCCCAACTTCCTAACTATTTTTTTTGTAAACCACAGTTATGCAAGACTGCTGGTCAAAAGCCCTACCTGCCAGCATAAATGGCCAGGAAGCAATTGCAAGAAGAACTTTTTTAAAGCTAGACAGGCTTTGCTGAGTAACAGTAATTTTTATTGAATCACTCGTTTGTCTATTACTCTCAACGGGAGGCTTAAGTAATATTTTAATTGCTGAGAGACAAAGTGCAGCAAACTCCCCGCTCCATTCTGATGTTTTAATATATTCAATCTCAGCAGATTCAGGACAAATTTTCTCAAACCCTTTCTTTGTTAACATAGTCACATGATCAGCGGGCTTATACATACTCCAATACTTTCCTGTAACTCTAGATGCCAGTGAGGCAGTATTGGGGGTTATAATTATCAACCTGCCTCCAGGTAAAATATCCATCAATATACTTTTGATGAAATCTCCTGGCATATAAATATGCTCTATAACATGTGACAACATCACCACATCAAACTTTATTTTCAGCAAACCATGTGAATAGTACCCATCGATTATCTCCAGATCAGCAACATTGCTAGCTACCATCGAAAGTTCCTTGCTCGGTTCCACTCCAGTAACAGAATATCCCATATCTCTTGCTGCCAGCAGGTACCCCCCCATACCACAACCAATATCAAGAAATGTCTGACCTTTTCCCTTATCAATCAGACAGCCTAACCGTTCTACTTTATTATTAACATCCAGTACTTCGCGTAATTGTTTTTCAGAATGAAGGTTATTTGAATATTGCCCAGGATCATAAGTTGGATTTAAATTTTCATATTCAGGATAAGTAATATCCTTCATCACTGCACTACAGGCGCTGCACTTATTCCATTTAAAATCTAACCAATTAAAAACATGGCTTAAGATCGGAAGAGCGTCGTGTAGGGAAAGAGTGTAGATCTCGGTGGTCGCCGTATCATTA
>CAJVYE010000274.1 GCA_913009285.1 uncultured Nitrospirota bacterium
GTCACTTATACAATCATCCGCTACCGCCTCATGGACATCGCTACTGTCATCCACAAGACCGTTATGTGGGTAGGGATGTCGTCATTGGTAATTATTCCGCTTTATGTTATTTCCCGCCTTATCAGACATAGGATTTATCAATTCAATGATTTTGGATTTACATTAGTTATTGCAGGAATTTTTGCTGCTTTTATGGCTTATGTAAAGTTCATCCAACCACATATCGACCATCTATTCCAGCGTAAAAAGTATGATACACAGAAGATATTGCAAGATTTTATGGATGAGCTGGTAGAGCTTAAGGGTTTAGATGAACTAGTTAATAAGATAATTAACACAATTTCAAAGATACTTTATATAGATAAGACCTCGCTGCTTTTATATGACGAAGAAAAGGATGTACTCTGTAAGGCCAAATCTATTGGGGTTAAAAAGGATATTACTATTCCACCTGATGACCCTTTTCTGAAATGGCTTGAGGAAAATGATAAAATCGTTGAAAAGGAAGAAATAAACCTGAATCCTGATTTTAATGATATTAAAGAGATCGCAAATGAGTATTTTGATAAAGTGGAAGCAAAATTATCTATTCCCTTAATCAATAACGACAAATTAATTGGCTTAATAAATCTCAATGAGAAACGAAATCTTAAACAATACTCAAGCTCTGATATAAAATTATTAACTACCTTCAAGACAGAGGCAACTATAGCGCTTTCCAACTCTCTTCTTTTTGGAAAGGTCCAGGATTTAAATATCAACCTTGAAAAGAAGGTAGAAGATAGGACAAGGGAACTTAGAGAGGTAAATGAAAAACTCAAAGAGATGGATAAAATGAAGATGCGATTCTTTGCCAATATCAGCCATGAATTGCGTACACCCCTTACCCTTACGCTGGCCCCTTTGGAATCCATGATTGAGGGAGATATTGGAAAATTCAGTGACTCTCAGATGAGATATTTAAAATCTATGCATAGTAACTCCCTCAAACTCCTTATGATGATCAATAATCTATTAGACCTGGCAAAATTAGAAGAGGGTAAGATGGTATTGAAATACTGGGAGTACAACATAGGCGATCTGATAAGAAAGATAGTCTCTTCTGTCGCCCCAATGGCGGAAAAGAAGAATATAGATATATATTATGAAGAGGATAGTCTTCTTCCTAAGATATATATTGATACAGATAAGATAGAGAAGGTTCTCCTTAATCTGATCTCAAACGCCTTAAAATTTACAGGAGAAGGGGGGAAGATAAGGATCAATGCGCGATCCCTGAACAAAACACAGATAAAAGAAGAAACCCTCATGCTGACCACAGTCGGCACAAAGGGGAATGAAAATCTAATCCCCCCTAACCCCCCTTTGGAAAAGGGGGGGACAGTAATTTTCCCCCTTTGGAAAAGGGGGGTTAGGGGGGAATTTTCAGAGGAAAAGAATGGAGAGAGAGATACTGAAGAGGCATCAATGATCGCTGTGTCTGTGTCTGATACAGGCATTGGTATCCCTGAGGATAAACTTACAACTATATTCGATAGGTTCATACAGGTGGATCAGTCCTATACCCGAAAGTATGCTGGAAGTGGGATCGGACTTGCACTAGCAAAGGAACTGGTGGAATTACATAATGGAGGGATCTTTGTCGAAAGCGGAGTGGGACAAGGGACAAAGATAATATTTACCCTTCCGGTGGGGATGGAGCATGTAAAGGGGGAGATAGTTAAGGAGATTGATAAGGCTGATGAAGAGACCTTTGATAATGCAAGACTCTATAAAGAAGCTGACTTAAAGGCAGTATATATCAGGGACTCAGCCGAGTCAGAGAGCATATATACCGGGGAGATCCAGGAGGGTGAAGAAAAAAAGGAGCATACTATAGTGGTGGTTGATGATAACCCGGATATGGCAAGACTCCTAAGGTTTGTGTTAAAGGATAATCACAATATCATAGTTGCTAAGGATGGAGAAGAGGGTTTAGAGATGACAAGGAGACATCTCCCTGATCTGGTGCTATCTGATATCATGATGCCCAAAAAGAGTGGCTATGAGTTGTGCGATGATATAAAGAATAATATAAAGACCAAACATATCCCTGTTATACTGATAACCTCAAAGGCCCAGGTGAGTATGAAGATAGAGGGGTTTGCGCATGGGGCTGATGATTATCTGTCAAAGCCTTTTAATCCTAAAGAACTAAGAGCAAGGGTAGCATCTCTCATAAACCTACGCGGATTGGAAAAGGAGATACAGAACAGGAATGAGAAACTAGAAAGGACCTTAAGAGATCTTAAGGATATGCAGGCTCAACTCATACAGTCTGAAAAGTTGGCATCCCTTGGTCAGATGATGTCAGGACTTGCGCATGAGATCAAAAATCCTATCA
>CAJVYE010000275.1 GCA_913009285.1 uncultured Nitrospirota bacterium
TTTTTTTTAATGATACGGCGACCACCGAGATTTACACTCTTTCCCTACACGACGCTCTTCCGATCTGGACTCCTTTTAGAATAAAGGACTAAAGATTCACTGCTATCTCTATATTTATTTATTTTTTTATTTCTTATCTGCTTCCATATTGGAGAATAGAGTGTCAATTCCAGTTGGCTTGCGAGTTCATACATCCCCTTGTATCCGGTATAGGCATGCTCCCTTTCTTGATTGATATCAAGATATGGTAAACCCGACTTTAAGGCAGGATACAGGTTTCTACCACCTGCTACCAGTATATCTGCCTTTAATTCCTTAACAACATCAAGTAATTTTTGAGTACCGGTCTCTTTTAGGATTAATCCCTCACTTCCCATTAATTTTTTGATCTTTTCAACATCTGCTAAGGTACTCTTCCTTGTTCCACACGCAACCACTTCTATCCCCAGATCTTTTAATGCAGAGATAACTGACCAGCTTTTTACACCCCCTGTATAAAGAACCGCTCTTTTACCTTCCAGTTTTTTTCTTATTGGTGATAGTCTGTCTTCAAGGGCATTTTCCTCTTTGCATATCAACTCCTCTGTCTTTTTTATAAGCTCTGGATCTTTAAAATGAGAAGCAATATTAGTTAATGCATCACGGATATTTCTAATCCCAAAAAAGGATTCCTCGATAATAGGGATTCCGTATCTCTCCTGCATCTTGCTTGCTATATTAATCAATGCCCTGCTGCATACCATTACATTAAGTTTTGCCCTGTGTGATACTGCAATGTCTTTGTATCTGGAATCGCCTGTAATGGTTGACAACACCCTTATTCCTAATTTCTTTAACAGTGGTATAATTTCCCACAATTCACCTGCTATATTATATTCACCAATAAGATTTATATCGTATGGTGTTGTATCTTTTAACTCCTCAGTACCGATCACATAATCTAACAACGCTTCACCAGCAAGCCTATTTCCAAAATTTTTACTCCCTGCAAAGCCAGGGGAATTTATAGGGATAATCGGTATACCGGATTTTTTCCCTGCATCTTTGCATATCCTGTCAATATCATCACCTATCAATGCTGTTACACATGTAGAGTATACAAATACTGCAGGGGGACTATATTTACTAACAACATATAGGATAGAATCATAAAGCTTCTTTTCCGCACCATATACTATATCTGTTTCACTAACATCTGTAGTAAAACATCTCCTATAAAGCATAGGACCTGAAGACAAAGAACCCCTTGTATTCCAACTATTACCAGCACAGGCTATAGGGCCATGTACTATGTGAGCAGCATCCGTGATTGGTATAAGGACAATCTGGGCACCATCAAATGCACAGCCACCCACACCTGCATTTTGTCTTTCGCATTTATACGAATGTTCTTGTCGGCAAACAGCCTCTTTTGATATTATCATTGCAATACCTTTATCATTATAGTAAACGAATTAAATGAGTTGAGATCATTTCCATTATTACTTCCTCTCCCCCTCGGGGAGAGGATTGAGGTGAGGGGATTATCTCATCAATTCAAAGTGCTCATCATCACTTAGGCGATCGGTCTTTTCCAGGAATGCATTCGCTATCCATGTAATCAGATTAATTATCCCCTGGTAACCTGTCGTTGGATATCTATGTAGGTTTATCCTGTCAACTATGGGATAACCTATCCTGACAAGAGGTATATCTGCATCCCGTGCTGCAAATTTTCCATAGGATGTGCCTATAAGCATATCCACTGGATCAGTCATTAGAAGTGATCTTAGATGCCATAGATCTTTACCTGGATAAACCTTTCCTTCCTTCCCGTAAGGTGAAGATTCAAGTATAACCTCTACCTCTTTAGCAAATTTTTTAGTACCATTAGAACAAAGAATATGTACTGGTTCACCACCCATCTCAAGAAGAAATGATACTACCCCGATTACGATATCAGGATCACCATAAACTGCGTATCTCTTTCCATGCAGATATTGATGTGCATCGGTCATAGAATCAACCGCCCGTCCCCTCTCTTCTTCGATCTCCTTTGGTATCTCTTTACCTGTAATCCGGCTTATCTCCATCACCAATTTATCTGTTGCCCCTATTCCTATTGGCATGGGTAAGGCTACGGCCTCATGCTCAAAAAAATTTTCAATAAAAGTTATAGTCTTTTTTGTAGTATATCGCTGCAGGGCAATGGTTGCCTTATGATTGATTGATTCTCTGGTCTCCTCGAGTGGCGTTCCTCCCGGATACATATCAAACTCCCCGGTCAATGGAGAATCGAGATATTCTGTATTGTCTGCCAGGATTGTATATTCAACCCCAAATAGATTGAGTATCCTTTTAATCTCCCTTAAATTTCCAACATGTGTATCAAATCCTAGG
>CAJVYE010000276.1 GCA_913009285.1 uncultured Nitrospirota bacterium
TTCCCTACACGACGCTCTTCCGATCTATAGCATCTTTAAAAATCTCCACAAGATCAGAATCAGACGCTCCATCCCTCATCGGAGTAAGAAAATCTAATTGATTATCCTGACGCATCAAACACGGTTTAAACTTACCATCCGAAGTGATCCTCATCCTCGTACAGTTCGCACAGAAATTCGTATTATGCATTGGAAAAACAACTTCTACCTCTGTACCTCTATCTAGAATATACTTGGTTCTACCTTGCATGAACTTTCTGACATAGACGTCACTGGCCTCCCTCTCAAACTCCTCCTCCAGAGGTTTGAGGTCATAGAAATACTTATCAAAAAACTCCTTACTGTACTCATTTTCCATAAGCCCTATAAGTTGAAGTATCGCACCGGTCTCAGAGGCAAACTTTATCATATCCCTTATCTCATCTGTGTTGATCCCCCTCATTGCCACCATATTAAGCTTGACAGGATTAAGATTGACATCGATAGCGGTTTTAATCCCTCGGATAACACGGTCTAAATCCCCTGTAGTTACCTTAGAAAATACTTCAGGTCTAATACTATCCAGACTCACGTTAACACGATCAAGACCTGCATCTTTAAGACCTTGGGCATATTTCTCTAAAAATATCCCATTGGTCGTCATTGAAACATCTTTTATCCCCTTAGTAGAAGAGATTACATCAAAGACATCACAGACATCCTTTCTTAAAAGAGGCTCACCACCTGTTACTTTAACTCTTTTAACACCATAATCAGCACATATACCAACAATCCGATCTATTTCTTCAACACTCAACTTGCCATTATCCTTCTTAGGGATTCCCTCCTGATGGCAATAAAGACAGTCTAGATTACACTTTGAAGTGATCGAGATCCTCAAACTCCTTAAAGGCCTTCCAAATCGATCGAAAATCTGAGCCATATCATCGCAACTCTCTACATATTAATTATAATTAAGTATTCTACAATAACGACCGAAAACTAAGTCAATAATATGAAAAAAACTATTCCCTTGCATGTTTTACCAGATGCTTCAATTCTTTTTTTATGATCTCAAGGGCGGTCTCTACTGCATTTGGTGATCCTGGAACAGCAAAAATGACGACACCCCTATTTACTCCAGCTGTAACTCTTGTAAGCATAACAGATCCACCGATCTCGTCATAACTTGCCCTTCTAAAAAGCTCACTAAAGCCATCGATCCTCTTCTCAATAATCCCCTCTAATGCCTCGATAGTAACATCGGTGCTGCTGATCCCAGTCCCCCCTGTTAGAATAATAACGTCACTATCTCTGGATTTTATGATCTCTGAAACCTTGGTTGCTATTAGGTCTTTATTGTCTGGAAGGATAGTATATTTAACTGCCTTCATGCCCTCAGATTGCAAAGTATCTAAGATCAGCTTCCCGGATACATCATCAACATTACCAGCGTCTTTTAGAGAATTATATCTAGAATCAGAGACAGTGATCACAGTAAATCCTAACTTTTCAGGGGCTTCTTGTCTATGCTCCTCTGTAGTCTCACTCATCCCCCTCACCCTTTCTTCTTCTCAGTTACAATAATGTCACTGATCCGTGTGACAGGATATTGGCCCATCTCGTCTTTTTCAACAGCCTTGACCATATCCCAGATAGTCAACAATGCTACTGAAACCCCCGTAATTGCCTCCATCTCAACACCTGTTTTGCCAAAACTTTTAACCTCAATTGATGCTTCAATCTCATCCTCTATGAATTCAAAGTCCACTTTTACGCCTGTAATTGAAATCGGATGGCACATAGGTATAATACCTGGAGTGCTCTTAACAGCTAAGGTAGCAGCGACCTGCGCAGTGGTAAGCACATTACCCTTATCAACCTTGCCACCTTTAATCAACTCAACAGTAGAATCCCTAAGTTTGATCCTCCCCTTAGCTCTAGCAATCCTGAGGACTTCTTTTTTTCCATCAATGTCAACCATCTTTACGCCTTTATCATCAACATGAGTAAGCTTCATTTCAATTCCTCTATATGGTTTAATATTTGAACATTGATACTTAAATTTTCCTTGAGAGCCGATTTTGAGATTGAAAATGTTATGGATAGGACAAATAAAAGTAATATGTTTCTTTTAAGTTTGAATTAATATTTTGGCCGAATCTGAATAATAAAGATCAATATATTAGATAGGCTATTCATTTTTTGATCTTTTCTTCCAGGAAATCACCAAAGAAGGTTCCAATGACAAACTCAATGCTTATTATTAAGGCCACAATTACAAAACCGATTATTCCCACAAATCCTGATGCAAGAGATCGGAAGAGCGTCGTGTAGGGAACGAGTGTAGATCTCGGGGGTCGCCGTATCATTAAAAAAAAAAAATGGTATAGCAGAA
>CAJVYE010000277.1 GCA_913009285.1 uncultured Nitrospirota bacterium
GAATCCGAATAATGCACCTTCAATAAGGATAGAGATAATAACAACAAGGGGATGCATTTTCATTTTAGCACCCAGGATTTTAGGCTGGAATACCAACCTTTCCAATATCTGGATGAACAGTCAGATACCTACGATGCCAACAAGGTACCAAAGGTTGTGATTTGTAATCCACGCCATAATCAGTGGGGGGATAAAACCTATAATCTGTGTATGAAGGCATACTTAATACTGAGCATGTAAAAGCTTATTGGCGCGATCAAGCCGTTTAGCCCGGCAATGAGTAATTGCCCCTGATAAAATCACGTAAAATCTGGGTTACTTCTTTAAAAAGTGGGGCATTTGTATTTGAATTTTGATCAGAAGACATTTTTATCTCATTAAAAGAATCTCACCACATAGATCCCGTAAGGCTCGAAGAACATCAATAAGAGTTTCATGAAAATGAGTTCTCAAGAAACAGTATGGAACTCTATAAAAGATTATATTATCATATTTTAAAAAAAATCCATATTATTCCCGTGTTAATTATGTTATAGTAATGCCCAAATCTAAAAAAGGAGGTTGTTATCATGAATTCATGTCTTGGCAGTAGCTTGCCATCCCACTCTGAACTCCTTGCAGCTCTTAAAGCTGTGGTTACAGAGGAAAATGGAGGATTTGGTTTTAATATGTGGGCGACCATAGTTGACAGGGATGGGGTAGTAAGGGCTGTAGTATTTTCAGGCAAAGATAGAGGTGAGCAATGGCCAGGCAGCCGTGTCATTTCTGCACAAAAAGCGAATACAGCAAATGCGTTCAGTCTTCCAGAATTTTCATTATCAACCGCAAACCTCTTTTCAGCAGTTCAGCCAGGTGGTAGTTTATTCGGCTTGCAGTTTAGTAATCCTGTTGCCACTGAAGTGGCGTATCAAGGATTATCTGAAAATATTGGAACTGAGAACGACCCTATGATAGGTCATAAAATTGGAGGCGTGAATGTTTTTGGTGGTGGTTTACCACTGTATTACCGCGATGGAAAACTTGTTGGTGCTGTTGGAGTTAGCGGTGATAGCTCTTGTGCAGACCACAATATTGCTTGGAAAGTACGCCATAAACTTAATCTTAACTATGTCACTGCAGGGGTAAGCCCGACTAAGGATGATAACATCATCAATGACATTACTGAACAAGTTAGTGCAAGTGGTTGGGGACATCCGGAATGTTCACCTGAAGCGACCAAAATTGCTAAGGAACTTCCTAAAACACATCCGATCAAACCTAGGCCTTAGGACTCGCTCAAAAGATAACAGAGGTTATTATCTGACAGACCCTAAGTTTAGGGCTCGCCCTTAGTCGACAATCTGTGCCTTCTGTAGCTTGCCACTGAAGTCCACATAGATGCTTTTCCATTCGGTAAAGATATCAAAGACAGTAGTACCTGCCTCACGATGACCATTACCTGTACCTTTTGTGCCGCCGAATGGTAGTTGTATCTCGGCCCCGATAGTGGAGGAGTTTATGTATATAATACCGGTATATATATCTCGCATAGCAATAAATGCCTTATTGACATCCTGCGTATAAATCGCTGATGACAGACCATACTCTGTATCATTTACTACATCTATTGCCTCTTCTAAACTTCCTATGGTAATTATAACAACAGTGGGACCAAATATCTCCTCTCTGGCTACACGCATGTACCTCTCTACATCAGTAAAGATAGTCGGTTTATAAAAATACCCATCAGCACAGTCCCCCTCCTTGCATATCTCCCCGCCAGTAAGGAGTTTTGCCCTTTCATCAATACCAATCTGTGTATATTCATGGATCTTGTTTAACTGATTTTCATTTATTACAGGTCCAACATCTGTAGTGTCGAGTAGACCATCACCGAGTCTAAGTGCCTCGGTCTTTGATATGAGCTTCTTGGTAAATTTCTTGACAACATCTTTATGAACTATCAGTCTACTTGCAGCAGTACACCTCTGACCTGTTGTCCCAAAGGCACCCCATACAGCCCCTTCAACAGCCAGATCAAGGTTTGCATCATCCATAACAATTATGGCATTCTTTCCTCCCATCTCAAGGGAATATCTTTTTATATCTCTGGCACAGAGAGAGGCAACAGTCTGCCCCACCTCTGTAGAGCCGGTAAAGGAGATGAGTTTAACATCATTGTGGGTGATCAATGGTTCTCCTACATCCTTGCCAGTTCCTGTAATGAGGTTTAATACACCCCGAGGAAGACCGCACTCCTCAAAGATTTTTATAAAATTGACAGCAGAAAGGGGTGTGTCTGTAGCGGGTTTAAAGCAAACTGTATTGCCGGCCATAAGGGCAGGAAGTATCTTCCATGATGGAATTGCCATGGGAAAATTCCAGGGAGTATT
>CAJVYE010000278.1 GCA_913009285.1 uncultured Nitrospirota bacterium
GGACAGGCACTGCCTCCAGCGTGATCTCTATGTCTTTTTTTTTTTAATGCTCCGGCGACCACCGAGACTTACACTCTTTCCCTACACGACGCTCTTCCGATCTCCTCCCTGAATACTTTGAGTACACTACTGCAACAGTTCTATAAAGCAAGTGGCCCAGTTTAGAATAGGGAAGATAAGCTATAATATAAAAAACCACTACCAAGTGAATGAAATAGATTAAATAAGCCAGAAAGGCAATCCCTGCCAATCTTGTTACCTCAGTGAGTATCCCTGTTATTACTAATGCATATATCATCCCAATAAAGGCCCAATCATAAGATGTAGTGGTTATTATATCCTTATTCTTGAGCCTGTTGAGTGCAACCAGGGTGATACCAATAAAGAGTGCTATACCACTAACATTTCCAAGTATCTTTACAGGATTTATAAGGGAATAAGGAGTTTCAATGTGAAAGAAATCTACTAACACAAGGACAATGTTGGTTGTAATAAATAATCCTACAAAACCATAAAATACAAGTAGATGAGCACTATATCTATCTTTGTTTACACCGCAATCTTTAAATTTATTATGCCCAAATATTTCAGTTGCAGCTGAAATAATGCTAGGTATCAGCCCCATACTAGGCATCCAAATATTGGAATTTTTATTCATGTCTTTCCAAAAATTTAAGATCCCCATGCCGGCTGATATCATGGCAAGCATAGAGACAGTAATAAAGAGAGCATCAACATAGATAAGAGGGAAAAATTTTGAGAACACGATCTTCCCTTCTGGTATATTGAGGTGTCCAATAGAGGCGAGCAAAATAATCATGATAATTATTGGGACTGCTAAAAGATAAGGTAGATTTTTTGCGTCACCTAGGAGCTTACCCATAAATTTCGGGAATGCGTACTTTGTGAAACTATATCTTCTTACCGCAGCCAAGACATCACCCGGCTTTGCCCCTCTTGGACAATGCAAGGAACAATCATTGCACTGATGACACAACCATATATCAGGATTACCTACAAGTCTATCCATCAACCCCCATTGGGCATATATCATCTCTTTCCTTGGAAATGGCTTGGTATCAGAGGATAGCGGACATACTACCGAGCATGTTGCACACTGAAAACACTTTTTTAATGTCCCGGCCCCCGAACTAGTTAGTTCTTTGACAGCCTCTAGATTGGCTTCCACAATATTTCTGTTTGCCATATATCGTAACTCTCCTAAAAATCTTTGAACGGATTAGGACCTATCTCCTCGATCTTTTCCAGGAAACTGTCAAAGATAGCTGGTATCTTTTTGTATTCATCTATTGAGAGTTGATGGATTTCGATCCTTTCAGCCTCAAGTTGGAGTTTACTCAATGTATCCTGGACCTTTCCCAATCTAACATCTGCCAACTCACTTCCCTTTATAAAATGGCACTGATAGTCATCACCATGTTTACATCCCATCATGATTAATCCATCAATACCCTTTGACATAGCATCAGCAATCCACACCAAATTTGTTGAGCCAAGGCATCGGAGTGGAATGACCCTTATATTTGGATTATAAGTGAGACGATTGATTCCAGCCATATCGATCGCAGGATAGGCATCATTTTCACATACCATGGCTACAATCCTTGGCTTCTCCTCATCCTCTTCCGGAACATCTATAGCCTTAAGCATGGATGAAATTATATCGACACTATAGTTTTTGAAGGAGACTATCCTCTCCGGACACGCCCCCATACAGACCCCGCATCTTCTACAGCGGGTCGGGTTTGGCAGTGGAGTACCCTTTTCATCTTCATCCAATACACCAAAAGGACATTCTATGGTACATCGTTTACACTGCGTACATCTCTGTAGGAAAAATTCTGGATAGGTCTGATCTCCTGCCCTGGGAGAAACCGCCTTTCCTTGAGCCGTAAGTTCCATACATTGAATAGCCTTCAAGGCTGCTCCTGTTGCATCATCAACACTGGCACCTCCATCCATAGGCTGTTTTACACAGCCAGCAGTGTAGATACCTGTCCTGCGTGTTTCATAAGGAAAACAGAGGAAGTGAGAGTCAGGGAACCCATACTGTAACTCAGGTATCTCTGGTCCCTGTCTGTATTGAAGATGGAGGATGTTAGGAGATCGGAAGAGCGTCGTGTAGGGAAAGAGTGTAGATCTCGGTGGTCGCCGTATCATTAAAAAAAAAACAACATATAACAGCAAAAGAGGGAAAACAAAGAAACAAATCAAACCAACTCAAATACGAATTACACCTGCTAGGTCAGAACGAACTCCATCACTAGATCCACTAGCACATCCCTACTCTCGTCTCCACGTA
>CAJVYE010000279.1 GCA_913009285.1 uncultured Nitrospirota bacterium
ATCTCAGGCAACTATGCATATGTTGCTGATGCCACTTCAGGTATTCAGGTGATAGATATATCCCTTCCTAAAAAGTCATCTATTATTGGTTCTGTGAAGACACCTGATAATGCACAGGGAATATACATTTTTGAGAGTTATGCATATGTGGCTGACACTGCTTCAGGTCTCCAGGTAATAGATATATCTGTTCCTATCAAGCCGTCTATTGTTAGCTCTGTTAAGACACCAGGTAGTGCTTGTGGAATATATGTCTCTAAGGACTATGCATATGTGGTTGACGGGAATCTTCAGGTGATAGATATATCTGTTTCTATTAAACCGTCTATTGTGGGCTCTATAAAGACACCGGGTAGCGCCTATGGAGTATATATCTATAAGAACTATGCATATGTAGCTGATAGGATCTTTGGTCTTCATGTAATAGATATATCTGATCCCACAAGGCCGTTTATGATCGGTTCTGTTGATACGCCTGGTTTTGCATATGGTATATATATCTCACAAAACTATGCATTTGTAGCTGATGGGTATTTGGGTCTTCAGGTGATAACGAGGCCAATACGATTAGATTGCAGTGTAAATAGCCCTACCAAGATAATTGCTGCCATACCTCCTCATCTACAACAGGGTATCTACGATGTGATAGTTACAAACCCTGCCTGGAAGGTTGGTACATTATATAATGGTTTTAGAGTAATATCTGGAGACGTTTAAAAGTAGGAAGTAGACAGTAGGTGGTAAGCACCAAGAATTGGATTTACTATCTACTAGCTACTGCTTACTTCCTACTGCCTACTGTTTTTTTTGTCCGACGTATTATATCAAATCTCTCCATAGGGGCATCGATCCATAGGATTACCCGCTCATTAGGTTGGGCAACCTCCTTTATATCTCCATCCAATCCTTCAATACGATCTACCTTTTTCAAAAAGGTCTTTTTATTCCTCCCAAAGAACTCCAGCCATTCTCCACGCATAATCTTGTTTTTTACCTCTACCTCAACAGTGTCGTTATCCAAAGGTTGTAGAATCACCCCCACAAAATCAGTCTGCTGGGTTTGTAGAAAGGTCTCGGTATTCTGGGCCTCATCCCCTGGTTTTCCTAAATAGAAGCCAGTAGTATATTGTCGGTTACTGACCTTTTTAATCTCCTCCATCCAGTTTGGATTAAATCTATATGCCTTAGGATCATTTAAATAAAGATCTATAGCCTGACGATATACATGGGTCACAGTGGATAGGTAATTAATACTCTTCATCCTCCCTTCAATCTTAAACCCTTTTACCCCTAGTTCCATCAACAAAGGGATATGCTCAATCATACAGAGATCCTTTGAATTAAAGATGTAGGTACCCATTTTATCCTCTTCTACAGCAAAAAACTCTCCTTCCCTTTTCTCCTCCATCAAGCTATATTTCCACCGGCATGGCTGGGCACAGTTCCCCTGGTTTGCATCACGACCTGTCAGATAGCGACTCAGCAGACATCGCCCTGAATAGGAGATACACATAGCACCATGTACAAAGAGTTCCAGATCCATCTTGGTCCTTGCACTGATATCTCTAATCTCTTTTAAGGAAAGTTCTCTTGCAAGGCAGATACGGGAGATCCCCTGACGTTCCCAAAATTGGCAACTCTTCCAGTTGGTTGTATTGGCCTGTGTACTTAGATGAATCGGAAGGGAGGGAACCGTCTCCTTCACTATTTCCAGGACACCTGGATCAGAGACAATAACAGCATCTGCACCTATTTCCCTTAATATAGACAGATAATCTGGCAGTTCAGAGATATCTTCATTTTTGGAAAAGATATTCACTGCCACATAAACTCGAACATTTCAGGAATGAGCATACGCAATTCCGGTCTCCATCTCTTCAAGGGAAAAATTTCCCGCCTCCTGCCTAAGAGAATATCTCTTTCCTCCTATGTAGATGGCATCAGCACCATAATGAATTGCGACTCTTAGCTTCTCTGGGTTCCCGGCAGGAACCACTAATTCAGGACTTTTCATTGATCTCCTTTCTCCCTTCACTTTCTCCGTAATAAATCGTCCTGATCGGAAAAGGAATCTCAATACCTTCCTGATTATATCTTTCATTGATTATTGAATTTATCATATCTGTTGCAACTAGACGGTCCCTATAGTTTTCGACCCAGAAAATAAGGAGCAGATTCAGCGCTGAATCCCCGAAACTTAAGAAAAATGCTACAGGTTCAGGATCGTTCAGGACAAATGGTACACTTAATGCTGCTTCAATCATTATCCTTTTGGCCTTTTCAACATCACTACCATAGGCAACTCCAACCTCTATTC
>CAJVYE010000280.1 GCA_913009285.1 uncultured Nitrospirota bacterium
CTTGAGTTCAGAGACATATAGTTTATATTTTTTTTTTTTTCTCTTTTTTTTTCATTTTTTTTTTGTTTTTTTTTTTTTTTAATGATACGGCGACCACCGAGATCTACACTCTTTCCCTACACGACGCTCTTCCGATCTGTGCTGATTTCAAGCATTATGACGGTTTCAATTGCATTATTTGGGTTTAGATCAGATTTGGCCGATCTGATTGAGCAAAATCGCAGGAATAGTAGCACTAATTCGAGGATTTTGCGATTGAGGATCGGTCAAAGATGATTTGAAGATGAGATGCGAAAATCCCAATTTATGGTCTACTTGAGTATCTATTTAAAATAGATGTGAAATGAATAATAAAGAAGGATACTATTATGAAGGTGTTAGTAATAGGTAGTGGGGGAAGGGAACATACTCTTGTATGGAAGATTCATCAGAGTCCAAAGGTCTCAAAGGTATACTGTGCCCCTGGGAATGCAGGGACATTAAGCATGGCAGAGAATGTAGATATAAGGGCTGATGATATTAACGCTCTGGTCGGATTTGCAGAGAGTGAGGGTATAGATTTAACTGTTGTGGGACCGGAACTCCCTCTCACTCATGGTATAGTGGATGAATTTGAGAAGAAGGGACTCAGGATCTTTGGGCCAAATAAAAAGGCAGCAGAGTTAGAGGGTAGTAAGGGGTTCACAAAGGATCTCCTTAAAAAGTATGATATACCGACAGCCTCATATTCGATATTCGATTCTGCAGGTGATGCAAAGAGGTATATAAAGGAGATAGGAATGCCGATCGTTGTAAAGGCAGATGGGCTTGCAGCAGGCAAGGGTGTGATTGTATGTCACGAGGAGAAAGAGGCTATAAAGGCAATTGATTCGATCATGGTGGAAAAGGTCTTTGGTGATGCCGGAGATCGGGTAGTGATTGAGGAGTTTCTGGAGGGGGAAGAGGCATCCTTCATGGTATTCACAGACGGAAAAAGCGTACTCCCAATGCTATCCTCACAGGATCATAAGGCGATTTATGATGGGGATAAGGGTCCAAACACTGGTGGTATGGGGGTGTACACTCCAGCACCTGTTATAACCCCGGATATATTCAGTGAGATAATGGACGGAATAATAATGCCAACAATAGAAGGAATGGCGGCAGAGGGGAGGCCATACAGGGGTGTACTTTATGCCGGGCTTATGATAGCAAAGGGGTCTCCCATGTTATTAGAATTCAATGTCCGTTTCGGAGATCCAGAGACCCAACCGATCCTCATAAGGATGGAGAGTGATATAATCCCGATAATAGAGGCGGTTATTGAAGGAAATATTGATAAGATAGATATCAAATGGAGAGAAGAGTCGTCTGTATGTGTGGTGATGGTATCCAAAGGATATCCAGGATCATATCAGAAAGGGAAGGGGATAGAAGGATTGGAAGATGCTGAGAGGATGGAAGGGGTTGAGATATTTCATGCAGGTACACGCCTCAACCAGGGGAATCTCGTTACAGATGGCGGTAGGGTGTTAGGGGTTACTGCCCTTGGCATAGATATAAAAGAGGCAATAAGGAAGGCATATGAGGCGGTATCTATGATCCACTGGGAGGGTGTCTACTACAGGAGGGATATAGGTAGAAAGGCCCTCCTAAAAACTAAATTAAAAATTAAAAATTAAAAATCAAAATGCAAAATGGATAGTTCTCAATTTCTGGTTAGTTCAACTTAAATACGAAAGAGGAATTTTAGAGGGAGAGATATATGAAAGAAAAAGGCAGGTTTTTGAGGATAGGGAAGAAGTTACCTGGATCAGAAGCTAGGATGTGGATGAAGAAAGATAACAGATTTGTCTCTCAGTCCTATACAAGGGCGTATCCTCTTGTTGTGAAGAGAGGTAAAGGGATGATGATTGAGGATGTGGATGGAAACAGGTTTCTCGACTTCACATCTGGTATAGCAACATGTTCTACAGGTCACTGTCATCCAAAAGTAGTCGAGGCGATTACAAGGCAGGCAGAAGAGCTGATACATATGTCTGGCACAGATTTTTACTATCCCTCTCAGATAAAGTTGGCAGAACGATTGGCCAGGATAACCCCTGGCAATAATAAAAAAAAGGTATTCTTTGGGAACTCCGGGGCAGAGGCGATTGAGGCGGCATTTAAGCTGGCGCGGTATCATACAAAGAGGGAGATGGCCATCGCATTCTATGGCTCCTTTCATGGGAGGACAATTGGGGCTCTCTCACTTACCGCAAGTAAGACGGTTCAGAGAAAGAATTTCAATCCATTGATAGATCGGAAGAGCACACGTCTGAACTCCAGTCACA
>CAJVYE010000281.1 GCA_913009285.1 uncultured Nitrospirota bacterium
AGAAGAGGAATGACGGATGTATTTTTTTTTTTCAAGCAGAAGACGGCATACGAGATAAAGGAATGTGACTGGAGTTCAGACGTGTGCTCTTCCGATCTCATTGTTGTGGGTCTTTCTCAGGAGGTATCGGATAAGATCTTGCGCCTCTTTTACCCTGCTGGAATCCACTATCTGTACAGATATCTCATCTATCTTTCCTCTCCTATCCTCAATAGGTTGGGCAAAAAATGTGGTAGTCAGGGGGATATAGATATCCCTGTTGATATTATGCAGACGCACGATATCGACCTTTTCTGGTATGTCCTTGTTTCTGAGTACCCCAACCACCTTGAACCATTCAGTACCGATCCTGATCCACTTCCCTATTGCCTTTTGGGCTGGGAAGAGATCCTTTGCCATATCTGCACCTAGGACACAGACCCTCTTTCTCTCCTCAATATCTTTTCCTACCAGAAACCTCCCCCCTTTCAGGGTTAGATTACCGGCATATAGATAATCCGGATATGTCCCTATTATTCTATATGAGATATCCCTATTCAGGAAATATAGATCCCGGTCCACCTCTTTCAGTGGTGCCAGTCTTTTCACCAACGGGTTGTGCTTCTTTATCAATTCTGCGTCGTGAATAGTGAGACCAGAGGAGAGGTTCTTGGCTGCCTCAATCTTTCCTGCCTTTGTAAGGTTCAGGGCATGGATGGTGATATTGTTGGTCCCCATCAATTCTATCTGTGCCACTGCCTCCCTCCTTGCCCCTTCTCCTACTGACAGCATTGAGATCACTGAGGCAACGCCGAAGACTATTCCAAGGATACTCAGACCAGATCTCAGTTTGTGCAGCAGCAAACCTTTTATCCCTGTGCGAATGATTTCTAAAGGTGTCATAAAGAAATTATAATCCTAACATCCCATCCATAAGATTTAATCGAAATATTTCTGTGGTCAAAGCTATAGTTCAATAATCTTTAATCTTTGAATCAATAAATTTTAAAATATCAAGGTTACATTAAACGATTTGTTTTAAAAAGGAAAGGATTTATTTGCGTCAGCTTCTACATATTCCTCATAATCACCATATGAAAGGTATCGCATATCTCTTGCCAATTACCAGCCTGAGTCCACGATATTACAGGAACACGCTTTATATCTCCTAAACGTTCAGGTTCTATATTAGCAGGCAAATATCCTGTCTCTCTCAGGAATTCCCCTATATCTACTATGTAAGCCTTGAGAAACTTCATAACCATTTCAAAGGATGGGATACTCCTGCCATCTTCTATGTCTCTTATGTGAGTATGGGAAACCCCTGAGAGTTTTGAAGCATCCCGTAGAGACAAACCCATTACCTCTCTTTTCTCTTTCAAGAATTCACCTAATTTTTTCATGATGTAAATTATATCTTACTTTTTACTTGACAGCAAGATAATTTTATTGTCAGATATACTAGACAGTAATATTATGATTATCTGATAAAGATATTTAGTCATCAATAGGATAAAGAGATAAGAAAGAACACATGCAAAGATAGCATAACTATTTGTAACTACATTGTTATGCTTAACATGGCAGAAATGTCCTAAAGGTCTAAGTTGGTCAAGGTGTTAGTGTAGACCGCTATTTTTTTATGAATAATGGAAGATACTTCTTACAAAATGGCAATATATCATCCCAGGAAACCTGAGGCATCTCCATTATGGAAGTTGCTTAACAACCATTACGACAGCTTTGAACAATGCTATGAGAGGTTTGAGAAAAAGTATGGTTTCCTTCGTCATGTTATTGGAGACGTAGTTCGGGAATATTTAACATGTGGTGATCTTAAGAATGGCTTTGCCAGAGTACGCTGTCAAGATTGTGGAGAGGAATATTTGCTGGCCTATAGTTGCAAAGGCCGCTGGTTTTGCCCTTCCTGCCACGCCAAAAAGGTGATCCAGTTCGGAGAATCTTTACGGGATAATATCCTCTACCCAGTCCCCCATAGGCAATATGTCTTCAGTATCCTATCCCTGGCTCAATATATTATCCGCAATACCTTCTCTGTTGAGAAGTTAACATATATTGAAGAGACAGGTACAGTTGTCTACCATTCTAAGATGACCCATGATAAAGATCGGAAGAGCACACGTCTGAACTCCAGTCACATTCCTTTATCTCGTATGCCGTCTTCTGCTTGAAAAAAAAAAAACACATAACCAACCCACCTCCTTTACTTTTATACTCTGGACGGCCATAATCCTCCCACTGCTCGCCTGAACCTCCTACCACTCCATTCCTCGTCTCCTCTTCGTCTCTCCTCTCCACTCT
>CAJVYE010000282.1 GCA_913009285.1 uncultured Nitrospirota bacterium
TTCTATATTTTTTTTTTTTTAATGATCCGGCGACCACCCAGATCTACACTCTTTCCCTACACGACGCTCTTCCGATCTCCCTAAATTCTTGATTCCCATATAAAAATATGCTAATTATATCTGTATGTATTCCTTTGTCTATATAGATAAGAATTATTTCTTATGAATATAATCTCAATTCCATCACTTATCAGTATATTATTTTGTATTGGACTTGGTATATTTGTATTCTCCAGAAATCCCCGACATATTGCCAATATAAGTTTTTTTCTGGGTCTTATCTCCCTTGCAGTGGTTGAATTTGGAAACTTTATGATCCTCTACTCCACTGATCCCCTTAGATTGATGTTTTGGAGTCGGGTGTCACTTGCAGGAGAGGCCTTTATCCCTGGTAACTGGATAATATTCAGCCTTGTCTTTGCAAGGACAAATTACAAGGAGCTGATGTATAAATGGAAGATGGCTGGCATAGCAGCGTATATCATACCTTTATCCTTTCTCGCCTTTATAGGATCCGATTTATTTGTGCAGTTTTCGTGGGTACAAGAAGATCGTCAAACCGCTATTCTCCTGCTTGGTTCAATAGGACGATACTTTTGCCTAGTATTGTTAATAGGGTGTATTATAGTACTCCTCAATCTTGAGAATACCTTACGATCCTCGGCCAGAGAGGAGCGATGGCGTATAAAGTATGCCCTTTTGGGCGTAAGTGCGATATTTGCCTTTTTTTTATACATCAACAGTCAGCGTATCTTGATGACAGTATTGAGAACCGACAATATCCCGGCCAATTCAGGTGTGATAATAATATCACTTTCTCTGATAGTATTCTCACTTGTAAGGCACAGGCTCATGGATGTAAATGTCTTTGTATCGAGATATGTGCTCTACAATTCTGTTACAGTTCTTTTTGTTGGAATTTATCTTTTAATAGTCGGTCTGATCGGGAGTGGAATCAAGTACCTTGGAATAAGATATGATGCAGTTATTTTAATCCTCTTTGTCTTCCTTGCGATTTTAGTAATGTCTCTCATCCTTCTATCTGAACAAACAAGACGTAAGGTAAAGATATTTATCAACAAACATTTCTACAAGAATAAATATGATTACAGACATGAATGGTTAGATCTGACCAATAGGCTGAGTTCCAGACTCTCTCCTGAAGATATGTTTTTACCAATAATTGAGATGTTGGCAGAGACTATGTGGGTTAAAAGTATATCCTTATGGCTATATGAGGAAGAGAGAGATGAATTTCATTTAGTAAAGACTATGAATCTGACAAAGAAAGAGAAGAGTATAAAAGGAGACAACAGCCTGATAAGGTATTTGATGGAAAAAGAGGTCCCAATAGATATAAAAGATTTGAAAGCGAACAGAGAACTATGTAGTATTTATGAGGAAAACATAGAGTTAGTTGATCAAATGGAGATATCTGTCTGCATTCCCCTTATAATTGTAGATAAGATGATAGGGTTTATTACACTCGGAGAGGAGTTGATGGGAGAGGTATATAATTATGAAGACTATGATATCCTGCATACCATGGCAAAGCAGATTGCAAGTGCACTGTTAAGTGCAAGGCTCTCACAAGAATTGATAAAATCCAAAGAGAGAGAGGCCTTTCAAAGGTTTTCCTCTTTTATACTACACGATCTCAAAAATTTTGCATCAATGCTTTCTCTAGTGGCCCAAAATATGGATGATAATATTGATAATCCCGAATTCATAAAAGATGCATTTAAGACAGTATCAGATACTGCATTAAAGATGAAAGATATTATCGCCAGGCTATCTACCTCTCCTGAAAAGGTGAGCTTGAGATGTACGGATGCGGATCTGAACGAATTGCTAAAGAGTGTGATATCTGAGATGCCTTTGAACGATAATTGCAAAGTTAATATAATAGTCGATAAACAGGATCCTCTTCCGAATGTATGGGTGGATTCAGGAGAGATAAAGAAGGTCATTGTAAATATTCTGCTCAATGCTATTGAAGTCTCTCCTGAAAGGGGTAATGTTGTTTTAAAGACATATGTGGAAAATGGAGAGGTTATCCTTGCTATTTCAGATCAGGGATGTGGCATGTCAGAAAGTTTTATAAAGGAGTCGCTTTTTAAACCTTTCAACACAACCAAAGAGGGAGGCCTGGGAGTAGGACTATTTCACTGTAAGAGTATCATTGATGCCCATAATAGCAGGATAGAGGTTAAAAGCCGGGAAGGGGAGGGGAGTACCTTCGAGATATTTTTGCCCATTGCTCAATAAAGTAGTGCATAAAATGTCTAAATTG
>CAJVYE010000283.1 GCA_913009285.1 uncultured Nitrospirota bacterium
CACTCTTTCCCTACACGACGCTCTTCCGATCTCAAGGTAATGGTGTACATCCTAATCCTATTATCCCTCTTAGATCAGATTTCATTGGTGGTGGGCAGGCATGGATGGATACGGTTGTAACTGTGAGGAAGGTGTAAAAAAGAGTGCTTAAAGTGATCTAAAGTGCCTAAAGTTAAAGGAATTTAAAATTTTAATATAAAAAATAATTCAATAATTTTAGGCACTTCAAACTTTAGGCACTTAATTAAAAAGTATGCTTAAAATGCCGAAATTTTCTTTAAAGGTATGGTTAGTTGTGGGGGTTTTGGGAGTTGGAATCGGGGTATCCCCTCTGGCCGGATTAATGTATTATACCATAATGAGTTGCAATTATTGTTTGTCCTGTCACTCCACAGGAGAGACTCCGGATATTGGAGTTAAGTCGGTAGTACATCCAGAGGAGATCTGTTGTTATGATTGCCATGCACAAAAAGGTCAGTTTATAACAGGAGGCTATAATCCGCTCTTTTCAGCAGATGCTGAAAGGATAAATCCTAATTGTGAACGCTGTCATCAAGATATTATCACTGATGAACAGATCGACTATAAGTTTAATAAACTGAATATTACGATTCCACATAAATTTCACATAGAGAGTGTAGGGGCCGGATGTACTGATTGTCACAATAATATCGCTCATGATTGGGAAAGACCACCCACGAATCGCCCCAGGATGGATACATGCTTAAAGTGTCATGAGAAAGAGGAAACCAGTTGTAAGATATGTCATCCCAAGGGATCTATAGAATTGCCAAGATCAGAGCACGCCTCTATATCTCAATGCAGGGCATGTCATCCTGGTTTTGCGGTTAAGAAACTTAAGATATATGATATTAACTTTTCCCATCGTAGTCACATGAAGAATCTTATATATTGCGATAGATGTCACTCTAATAAAGAGGCCCATGGAGAGATATTGTTTGACAGGACAGGGTGTATAGACTGTCATCATAAGGATGTTAAAGTTGCGTGTGATCAATGTCACGAGGATCAGGTTAGATTCAGGAAGGGTGAATCTTTGACGGAGATCAAAGGTGAATCTGGTTTGATGGCTGAGTCTGTGGGGTGTGACATCTGTCATGCAGGGATAGCAGAAGGACATTCTATAAAGAAGGTCAAAGATACCTGTGTCAACTGTCATGAGAAGAGTTACAGCGATAAGGTAGATCTATGGCAGGATGAGGTATCTGAGGAGCATCTTAGTACAATGGCATTTCTTGCCTGGATAAATATACAGCTTCGTTCAGTAAGCCCTGATATTGTCAGTAAGGTATCTCCTCTGATAAACGAGGCCAGGGCCTTAATCGAGGTTGTGGATAATGATGGTAGTAAAGGGGCACATAATTTTAAATATTCAAAGATGTTAATTTCAAAGGCCAGGAAAAGACTTATAAAGGCAAAAGAGATGATACCAAAGAGAGAAACAAAAAAGACAGATTTATAATTGACTTTTATGAAAAATAGATTAAAATATGCATTTATAATTATATTGAGAGGAGGTGATGATATTGAATAGATGGTATAAGATAACGGCTATATTCCTTGTAGTTTTTGCATTCTGTCTATTGCAGATCGGGACAGGCTTTGCAAAGATAGGAGGAGGAGATATCCTTTTCAGTGATACAAAAGGAATGAAAAACGTAACCTTTAGCCATAAGATTCATGTAACAGATCAAGAAAAAAAGTGTCCTGATTGTCATGTGAAGATATTTAAGATGAAAAAAGGTTCTACTGATAAGGATAATGCCTTAACCATGAAAAGCATCAATGAAGGCAAATTTTGTGGGACATGTCATGGCGAAAAGAAGATAGCGTTTAGCCCCAAAGGAAGTTGCAATAAATGCCATAATACGGCCAAATAGCTTAATTAATGTTAGAGAATATAGTCAAAGAATTGACGTGGAGATAGGTAAATTTTTCCTGTAAGAATGGATAATAGGTTTAGTAAAGAGATGATTTTGGCCGTAAAAGGAGGTATAACTCTAAATATTTCAATAAATAAGAATATTGTAGAGTGAAGGAATACTTTTTTGACTTGTTTGGCATAAATATTGCTGTTTTTGTTAAGAATAGAGTGGTAATTTAAAATAGTATAGGAATTTCCATTTTATTGCATTTGTGTTTCGAGTTGCGGGTTAATATCTAAACTCGCAACTCGTAAACTCTCAACTTTCAAGGAGGTATCAAGAATGCCAACAGCTATAGAAAAGATGCTCTTTTC
>CAJVYE010000284.1 GCA_913009285.1 uncultured Nitrospirota bacterium
GGACGATTAAGTCTTGTTGCTTTTACTGCCACCGGGGTTATCTTCTCTCCGTGTATAAGAACAAAGTCCACCTCTGCGCCAGCATGTGTTCTCCAAAACCCTACGGAAGAAGGCTCTTTTAGCTGTTTTATTCGCTCGGTAAAAAAAATGTTCTCAAAAAGGACTCCTTTATCAGCCCTTGCATTTAATTCCATAAAGTTTCTAACAATAAAATTTCTTAGACCAGTGTCCATATAGTAAACCTTATGCATCTTTGTTATTTCTTTTCTCCTGTTAGTGTAATAAGGTGGTAGAAGTCTTATGACAAAGGTTTCATCAAGTACCCTGAGATACTTCTCTATAGTTACCCATGCGGTTTGTAATGATACTGAGAGTTCTTGTTTGTTGACTAGATTACCTACTTGAAATGCAAGCAAAGAGACAAGACGGTTAAATACATCAACCCGCTCTATTTTAAGATAGTCCTTGACGTCTTTTTTTACATAACTTGAGAATATTTCAGATAGTTCTGCCTCTTTCTTCTCAGGCTCCTTTCTGAGGTACACCTTTGGATACCCGCCATAAATTATAAAGTCTTTAAGCTCAGAAAGGAGATATTCCCCGAATAATCTCTGATGCTCAATTATTTTTTTTACATCAATCTTTTCCCGAAACAGACCAGCAGGCGCCTCCCCCTTGTGTTTCACAATTTCGTAAAAAGAGAGTGGATAAATTTTAAATACCTTTTTCCTCCCTGTAAGATATTCTTTGACTTTGGCTGTTATCTCCAGAGAAGATGAGCCAGATACTACAAGTTTTATATTCAATCCTATATCATATATGTACTTTAAAAAAAGGCCTGCCTCATGAACCCTCTGTACCTCATCTATGAATATAAATGCCCTCCCTTCAGGCAGGTAAACACGTATGAACTTAATGAAATCCTCTGGATGCTTGAAAAGCTCGATAAGGGTTTCATCATCAAGATTAAAGTAAAATATAGCCTTATTATTTATCTCATCAATAAGCCCTTTGATTAACTTTTTCATTATTGTGGTTTTACCGCTCTGCCGTGGCCCTAGGAGTACAAGGACATCTTCATCGTACATCCAAGGCACAATATCTTTTAGAACTTCACGCTCAATGAAACGATCTACGCTAAAGGGTTGACCAGCCCTCCATGGATTTTGTAGGTTAAAAGAATCTATTAATGACATAATCCCTCAGAATATCTAAAGACCTCTTTATATTTTCTAAGGTAAATTATAAAGGATTAAAATCTATTTGTCAAACAAATAACAGGTCATGGTGTTGGTAAACTTTTCAAAACCCTACGTTACCCTTTCTATATTTGACATATATATCCAGTTGAAAATTACTATGTCGTTATTTTATTGGGCATCAATAAAAAGAGCTTGACAAGAGCATTTGATTGTTTTATAATTATCTAAAATACTAAATTACTGTCACTATGGGGTTTTGGAGATAGGAGATTTTGAATATTGTCGCATAACAATCTAAATGTTAATCAGGGAGGTGAAAAGAATAATGAAAGTTAAGTTACTATATTTTGACGGATGTCCTACACACAAAGAGACCATGAAGATACTCGAAGAATGTGTCCAGGAGGTAGACCCGACCATTAAAATAGAAAAGATTAGGGTTGTCTCTGAGGGCCATGCAAATTCGTTAGAATTCCTTGGTTCACCTACAATTAAGATTGATGGCAGAGATATTGACGAGAAGGCTCAAGGACAGAAAGACTTTGGATTAAAATGCCGTGTTTATGAATCAGAAGAGGGATTTGGAGGGGTTCCCCCCAGGGAAATGATCCTCAATGCCCTTCAAAGAGGAAGGTATCATGAGTAAGGTCACTCTATTAGTGGCAGATTGGTGTCCCATATCCCACCAGGCAGAGGAGTTCTGGAGGGAGCTCTCAAGGATTGGTGTGTTTGAATATGAAGAGGTAGATATCTCCACCACTATTGGAAGACAACTTGCGAAAACCAATTCTATTGATTCGGTTCCTGTTGCCTTTATAGATGGTAAGATCGCTTTTCATGGTCTGCCTGTCAGAAATGATGCTGAGAGGAAGATTAACGAGATACGAGATGAAGGGATAACAGAGACGAAGTACGATCTTGATTGCGGGATAGCAGAGTTAAAAAGGGAGGAAAGGAAGGTAATAAATGAGTTAGTGAGGATTGTTAAGCTCTTTAATAAGAAACGGCTGAAGAAGAAAGAGTATAGAGAGATTTTAGAGGAGAGGATATCTGAG
>CAJVYE010000285.1 GCA_913009285.1 uncultured Nitrospirota bacterium
TTTTTTCAAGCAGAAGACGGCATACGAGATAAAGGAATGTGACTGGAGTTCAGACGTGTGCTCTTCCGATCTTCTATATGCAAAGCCTTATGTCAATCAGATTGGCTATAATCTTAATGAATCCAAAGGTTTTACCTGTCCAGGAGTGGCAGATGGTACTATCTTCTGGGTAAAGAGAGCAGATAATAACAACATACTCTATACAGGGACAGTGAGCGGAGAAAAGGGATACTTTAGCGATTTTAATCCCCCTGATCCTGGAGAGTATTACATAGAAGTAGATATTGGCGATGTAAATGAGCGTAAATCGTATAACTTTTATATTGCCGATCACCTATTCCAACTCTCGAGTTCAAAGGTAGCAGTGGACTATTTTACTCAGATCAGGGCCAATGTCGATGCCTGTGGTGACTACACAGGTCTTTGTAGCTCCAATCATATGGGTGGTCCCAGCCGTGACAACCAGGCCTGGCTGCGTGAGGCCATTGTTGATGCCTTGCTTTATGCCTCCAACCCATCACTATTTGATCGGTATGATAACTTTGGTACTGGCTTTGCCAATAATGGTAGGGCAGACCTGATCGATTTACTCATATTTCATGCTGATTTTTGTTATGAACATTCATCAAGTTACGCTGAAGGGTTTTGTTGTAATTATGAGGGCTGTGTTTCATATGACTATAAGGATACCATTGATCAGATGGCCGCCTTCCTTGCTGCATATCATTGGTTTCTCAAAGACAAATACCCAAATGACGCCGAATTGCAAGATAGATACAGAACATATCTGCAATTCTGTCGCGATAACTGGGAAGCCTATGATGCAGATAAGACCCTCACATTTGACGATTATGTTTGTTGCTGTAAATGGGAGACAGATACTAGGGTTACCCCACCAGGGGTACAGATATTGATCAACCTACTTATGTATGAAGTAGAGCTAGAAGAACAAGCCGCAGGTGACCCTAATGCCGACCCTGATAAATATCTGAACATAGCATTAAATAATGCCTGGTCTTTTAGCTTATCTGAGATTGTAACCCCGGATTATGCCTATGAATATTACTGGTGTACGGGCTGGGAGGTTCTCTCATTGGGCTATTTTTATCTGAGATATCCCGAAGAAGGAATAGAAGACATTTTAATGAAAATACAAGATACTGCGAAGACGTTTTTATCCCTGACAGACAATATCTGGGACTATCGTAAAGATAGTGATGAGAACTATATTGAGAGAGATGGCTCTTTTTCGCATAACGGTAAAGTAGCACAATTATTTATCCTTGCAGGGATATTAAAAAACAGAGCCTTAAGAGAGAAGGCATATGCAGGGGTTGACTTTGTATTCGGGAGAAACCCTTGTGATAAACATAACTCCTATCACTGTCGAGGGGAATATGATCTGGTTGGTGGTGATGGTGGGAGAGAACCCATTTTTCCTCCGCTTAATTCAGCCGATTCCTGCTGGCCAGTTATATTTCCCCGAGACCTGGCATGGGGAGACGCAGGCTGCGCCCCTGCACAATTTAATGGCGGTGGCGGCATTGGAAATGATGCCTTTCCCTATAATCCAGCAAACTGCTGTTATGATGAAACAATAGTTGGTAGCGTGTGTAATGAAAGCTGGGGACTGAAAAACATCATGTGGAATGTGGCCCTGGCCTTCTCGGTCTTGGATGATCACCAGATAAGGTTTTATGGATCAGACTGGGAGACAGAGCCCACGAATTTTACCCCTGGGAATGATTTACATATAGAGCTCAATGCAGCCTTAAATACAGACTGGGATGCCATTGAAACAGGTGAGATACTCCTTGTTGGTGATTCAGGCTATGGTAATGATTCTGAAATAGTGACTGTAGTCGAGACAGGGAATAATACCGGTATATTTCGTGCCTCCTATCCCACCAAAGAAGTCACAGGTAATGCTACCCCAAATAACGGCATCCTGGAGGTACAGCGTAACGAGATAGTAACTGTTAGTTATGGGTATAATATCTTTAAAGTGAAAGATACCATTCTGGCCATTATTCCTATAGATTCTGGGCCATTGGTAACGGATGGCAGCGTGGTCTCTTCCCCTGCTATCTCTGACATAGATGGCGATGGGTATATGGAGATAGTGGTGGGGTCAGATGATAATAATGTCTATGCCTGGAATCATGATGGTTCACGGGTCACTGGCTGGCAGATCGGAAGAGCGTCGGTTAGGGACAGGGTGTAGATCTCGGTGGTCGCCGGATCATTAAAAACAAA
>CAJVYE010000286.1 GCA_913009285.1 uncultured Nitrospirota bacterium
AGTGCTTAACACTCAGGATAAACTCATGCATTTGATTGGCGACTGTGGAGAGACCATTTTTATCTTTTAAGGCCGGGCGTTCTCTCCCCCTGGCCACAGCGATGGCCTTCAGTTTCTTAGAGCCCATCACCGCTCCTACTCCGCCATGCGCAGCGGTATGTCCTTTATCGAAGAATATACTGGCGAACCTAACCATGTTCTCGCCAGCAGGCCCGATGCTGGACACACTCATGCCGCGCTCGCCCTTTTTAAGCTCATCCTTTATAAGGTCGCCGGTCTCCCAGGTATCTTTGCCCACCAGATGGGAGGCGTCTCTCAGTTCAGCTTCGCCATCGTGAATATAGAGATAGACCCACCCTCTGGCTCTACCCTGCAGGATAATGCCATCATAACCGGAGAACTTGAGAAAGGCACCAAAGAAGCCGTTGGCCTGGGTGGCGACAGCTCCATTGCTGAGCGCGCCTTTGGTGACCACGGAGATGGTGCCTGAGCCCCCCATCTCGGTCCCTCCCAGCGGGCCGCTGGCCATAATTAGGCGATTAGCCTCGTCAGACCACTCCACCCCGGCCGGGACTTCCTCATAAAGGTACTTGGCCCCTATCCCGGTTCCCCCTATATACTTTCTTGCCGTCTCCTCATCAAGCTTCTCTTCCGCAATTTGTTCGCTGGTAAGGTCTACCCTTAAGAATTTCCCGGCATAACCATAAAGCTTGCCCACAACGACCTCCTTCCCGTTTCCGACCCCCAGAATATACTGGGAGGAGAATGACGTTATCCCCATCATTGAGTCTGGCTTCTGTCATGCCTGAGGATTGCAAAAGGCTATCGTTGAGGATAACATTGATTTGGTCACTGATTTTCCCTGTATCTGAGTTAAAAATCACTTTATGAAAGCCAATCCTGGGTTAAACATGATGAGACCTCCCGTCATAGCCCGGCTTTTTGGGCTGGATAGCTACCATGGTTGAAAAGATTATATCACGGGAACAACCAAATGCAAATAGTACCATATCGTATCTATATCGGCCAGCTTCACCACAGCGTCAATGTTTCTATCTCATAAGACGAGGCAAAAATAGTGCGATTTGTGGGAAAACTATCAAGATAGCTATGGAAATTAAAATTACATAAGATACCATCAAACTAACTGCTTTTTTATTTTTTATTTTTATCATCTCCAAAACCCTTTTGTTTTACAAAGTTATTAATAGTTTTTATAAGTTTTTGTTTTTAATTTCTTTTTTTAATGATACGGCGACCACCGAGATCTACACTCTTTCCCTACACGACGCTCTTCCGATCTCAAAACTACGAGGGGCGACAAATCCGTGGGGGCAAGTTCATTATTGCAGTTATAGTTTATATCCAATCATCCTCATATTTCTTTTATTTATTAATATATCTCTAACAGCTAACCACTTATAGCTTAAGGCTTATAGTATGTTATAATCAAAATAAATTTTTCCATATATTAACAAGATGTTTATAAGAAAACAGTCATTTATACTGCTTTTTACGGTCTGTGCTTTTCTGACGGCCGGGCCAGCCAATGCCGCTGCACCCAGGATAATCGGCCCGGATATGAAGATAGTGGACAACAACATCATTGTAAGCATTTCTATCGATAATTTCAAAGATTTTGAAAAATCGATAAAAGCGGGCATCAAAAAAAAAATAATATTTACAGCGGAGCTTCTCAGAGCCTGGACATTATGGCCGGACGAATTTATCGTTTCGAAGAAGTTCGAAAAGGTAATTAAATATGACAACCTCCGCGACCAATACCTTGCGTCTTCCTATGACGGCATCACCCGTGTTCAAAAGAAATTCAAGAACTATGATGAGATGAAGGACTGGATCTTAAATCCCAACACCTTCAATCTTACCAATACAAAAGGACTGGAATCCAGCAACTACTATATAAGGGTCATAGTTGAGTCAAAAAGCATTGACCAGATACCGCTGATTGGGATCTTAAAGAACTTTATTCCAGCTGTTGAGATGAGTCTGGCAAAGGAATCTGACCATTTCAGGGTCGGGGACAATAAATGAAGAACTTGAAAGTGCTGCTCGGCCTTTTCATCTTCAGCTTCATTGCTTTTATCATTACGGGAGTGGTACTGAACTATCTCGGGATCGAACATGGGTCCCTCCTTATAAAGATTGGTTTTATATTTCTTACCGTTAATATAATCCTGTACCTGCTGCTACTCATCTTTTTTGTCTTTCGTCATCTGGTAAACCTCTCTACAA
>CAJVYE010000287.1 GCA_913009285.1 uncultured Nitrospirota bacterium
GGAAGAACGAGAGTGAAGATATAAGGAGATAAGGGTGGATTTTGTGGTGTCTATACTGTATGATATATGTTTTTTTTTTTTTTTGTTTTGTTTTGTTTTTTTTTTCAAGCAGAAGACGGCATACGAGATAAAGGAATGTGACTGGAGTTCAGACGTGTGCTCTTCCGATCTTCAAACCTTGCCTGAGACCCTTTATGGTCAAATCGCCAGAGTTTTTCTCCTTTATCATTAAAGAAGAGTAAGTATCCACTGGACTTACTCTCTCCCCAGTTAGGTACATGGATTGATATATAATGACTGTCCTTTGAAAATCTTATTTCTGCGCCTCTTAAGTCATCAAAACGATGTTTGGACAGCATATTGCCCTTTTTGTTATGGAAATAGATGGTTCTGCTAAAATAGGAAATTACGATCAGGTATTTCCCATTTGGTGAAAGCTCAAATGATACATGCTGTGGCAGTACAACTGGCTGTGGGTCGGCAATCTTTACAATCCCTTGTATTTGATTATCTATGTTGGAGATGGAGATTTCCCTGCCTGTCATTGTGGCTATAGTGGTTCCGTCATCTGAGATTGCTGTATTCGCATAATCTTTTAAGGGAATCTTCCTTGCAATCTTCCCTTTGCTATCCAGGACTGATATACTCTTCTCTGTCATCACCACCTTTAAGGGAAACTCTGATCCCTTATCAGCTCCAATCTTAAAATTTGATATATAACCGGTCTTAATGATAGAACTATCAAATGTCTTTCTCCATAAAAGGGAGGTGCCTGCATTAACTGAAGTTGAGGATAACAGAATAAATAGTAATGTAATGATTAAGATGTATTCATGTTTTGGCGTTTTCTTGTTCATCTTCATCTTTTCGCTAAAGATATAATTATAATTCACCGCAGAGGCGCAAAGAGCGCAGAGGTTTAATTATTTTTTTTCCTTTCCGCTGAGAGGGCGGAAAGGAAAAAGATTTAAGCCTTGTGGGTTTACTCCATTTAGACATTTACTATCTTTCCTCTGCCTACCCTGTATCTTTGTGGTGAATCATATATTTTTTATCACCACAGAGGCGCAAAAGGTGCTGAGGTTTAATTGTTTTTTGCTTTCCGCCCTCTCCAGCGGAAAGGAAAAAGATATTTTCTCTCTGCGTACTCTGCGTCTCTGCGGTGAATACCTACGGAATTTCCCACTTAGCCCCGGCTATGGGGGTCACTGTAACCGAGCTAGTTTGATAACTTGCGTTTCCTCTGTTATCTACAGCAGTCACGGTATAAGTGTATGCCTTTCCGTTTGTTAAACGAGTATCTATAAATGTTGTTTCGGTTACTGTATTGTCTTTTAATAGAGATCCATCCCGGTAAATATTATACTCTTTAATATCTGACTCAGGATTCGGATCCCAGGTGATGGTTACCACTGTATCACCTGGAATGGCTGCCAGGCCACCAGGGGCCTGTGGCCTTAAATCGAGGTGCACTGTCACAGGGCTCGATTCCGGAGCGGTTACACCATAAGAATTTGTTGAAATAGCGGTTATTGTATTCTCCCCTTCTAAAATTATCACCCCGGACAGGCTAAAGCTTTCCATGCTGGAAGCTAAAGTAGTTCCCTTTGATACGCCATTAACGAATATTTCAACTGTGGCGCCTGGTTCTGCATTTCCTCTCACAACAATCTCTGGATCTGCGAAAAAGAGTCCATTATCTGGATAGGTTATTACAGGGGCAATGCTTTCAGTTACAATAGAGATAGAATCAGAAAATGGACTTTCATTTCCTACCCAATCTATAGCGGTTACATTATATACGTAAGTCTTGCCGTTTATTATACGATCAGAATAATTGGTCTCGTTTGTCGGTCTAGTATTTATCTTTGCCCCGTCACGGTAAATATTGTATCCCATAATATCTGCTTCAGAATTAGCTGTCCAGGAAAGATTGACTTGAAACCTGAACTGTGAACCTGTAAACCCTGTTGGTGCGGCAGGCGGGGTATTATCTACAATGATAACTGTGCTCTTGATCTCCTCCCAATTTCCTGCCTTGTCTAATGCCTTATAAATTATGGTATGGGAACCTTCCGAATATAGTGTAAAGGCCCCTATAAATTCAATGAAAGGGGATCCGTTAATGCTATATTCTATCCTTTCCACCCCGCTGTATCTGTCAGTTGCAGATAGTGAGTAGGTAAAGTCTATGGGTGCGTAATAGTTTGCGCCATCATAATATAGGCTACCACTTGGAATGAGAGTGGTC
>CAJVYE010000288.1 GCA_913009285.1 uncultured Nitrospirota bacterium
TTTTTTTTTTTTAATGATACGGCGACCACCGAGATCTACACTCTTTCCCTACACGACGCTCTTCCGATCTGATATGAATAAATTCCCCTGTCTATATGATTATTATTATATTATTGAAGAAATACTTGATTCAAATTGGAGGGAACCACTACTATCTACCCAACTCGACCGTAAAGATATTGTGGGGAAAAGGTAATAGTGTCTTTTAAGATATTAAAGGATGGTAAGATTCAGGATCCCATTATTAAGAGTTCCTCCGGTAAAGTTGTACTGGATCGGCTCGCTATAAAGGCTTTAAATGATTCTGACCCTCTACCCCCCCTCCCCTCTTGTTATAATAAACCCTCTCTCCCTCTTCTATACGGTTTTGTGTATAGCGGCGAAGGGGTATATCATTGAGGAAAATATTATGGTGGCAGCTTGGAGTATTGCTGATCTTTATATATACAGGCACAGTCTGGGCAGAGACCGAAATCTACCGGGAAATATATAAAAGGATTCCCAGAAAGATCAACATTGCTATCGCTGATTTTACTATAGAAAAAAAAGATATTGATATAACAGATTTACCTGAAAAGGCTGTCAGGATTCTGAACAATGATTTGAGATATAGTGGAATATTTAATATTGTGGAAGGTAATAGTGAAAGAGATAAGGATGGAAAGATAGATTTTAAGGAATGGGGCATTCTTGGTGCACAGGCCTTGGTCAAGGGGACATATTATATTGATAAAAATAGACTCTCTCTTAAATTCTGGCTTTACGATGTATCTGAGGAGAAATACCTGTTTGGAAAAAAATATTCTGGGGATGTAGAACAACTTCGTCTGATAATGCACAGGTTCACTGATGATATAATCTATCATCTAACTAGTGAAAGAGGAGTAGCTGAGACAAAGATAGTATTCATATCCCCTTCATCAGGGTATAAAGAGATATATATCATGGATTATGATGGACATAATCTAAAGAGATTGACTAATGATAGATCAATAGTCCTCTCCCCTACATGGTCGCCAGATGGAAGAGAGATTGCCTTTACCTCATATCTGCACAAAAACCCTGATCTATATATAATGGACTCCTATGGGCTAAACAAGAGGTCTGTATCAAAACGCGCTGGTTTGAATGTCATCCCAGCATGGTCGCCGGATGGCAAAAAGATAGCCCTTGTTTTAAGCAAGGATGGGAATTCAGAGATATACACAATGAGTATTGATGGGAAAAAGCTCAATAGGCTAACCAACCACAGGGCGATAGACACATCCCCGGCATGGTCACCTGATGGGAAACAGATAGCCTTTACCTCGGACAGGGCAGGTACTCCACAGATCTATATAATGAATGCGAAAGGAGAGAATAAAGGATTAAGGAGGATCACCTATGGGGGAAATTACAATGATCTTCCATCGTGGTCACCAGATGGAAATATGATAGCTTATACCTCCCGTCAGAATGGAAATTTCGAGATATGCGTGTTGGATATCAAGAATAAAAGATCGTATCAACTAACCAATGGTTATGGAAGCAAGCAAAGCCCAAGCTGGTCACCTGATGGGCGTCTCATTGCCTTCAGCTTCATAGGAAACTGGAAATCCAATATATATGTTATGAATGCAGATGGTACAGGTCAGAGGAGGTTAACTTTTTTGAAAGGAGGTGGATACAGCCCTTCTTGGTCCCCAAGATTGGAGAGGTAATCTTTAATGAAATTAGTATAAATCAACACCTGTGGTAATAATACCATAAAAGGTTCTACTGTTAAATAGTGCCTAAAGTGAGCTAAAGTTAATGGAATATGATCTTTTAACTTTAGTTCACTTTAGGCATTTTAGGCAATTTAGTTCACTTAAAAAGAGGAGATGATGCTATGAATAAAATATTGAGGTCATTGTTTGTTGTAGGATTAAGTGTATCAATAAGTCTCACAATAGGAGGATGTACCAAAAAGATAAGACCGACTGTAGAAAGAGGAGACAGAAAGACTGCTATAGAGACAGCCAAAGAAGGTGAAACTGAAGGGAAAATTGCAGAAGAGGGGATTATATCAGAGAGGCCGATAGAAGGCGATGTTTTAAAGGCCCCAGAGGAGACAGAATTTGCCTCCATTGAGATATTGAGGGACATATATTTTGAGATCGGAAGAGCGTCGTGTAGGGAAAGAGTGTAGATCTCGGTGGTCGCCGGATCATTAAAAAAAAAAAGAACAGAAAAAAAAAAAAGAAAAAAGAGGAAAAAAGA
>CAJVYE010000289.1 GCA_913009285.1 uncultured Nitrospirota bacterium
TTTAGAGTATCACGTTGTAAGTTATACTCTAACAACAGACTACTATGTCTTTTATTTTTTTTTTAATGATACGGCGACCACCGAGATCTACACTCTTTCCCTACACGACGCTCTTCCGATCTCGCAGAGAAAATTTAAAAGTAAACTACTATTGAATTTAAACTCTGCGTACTCTGCGATCTCTGCGGTGAATTATATTCTTTCTTTAAATCGGAAATCGACATTCGAAAATCGAAAATAAACTATTTCACTTCCCGGGTGGTCTGAATATGGGTAGATCGAGTATCCATTTTATCTCGAACAGCTCTCCAAAGGTCCCAAGCCCAAGGATTATTACATACACTATAAGGAGTATCAAAAGTATCTTATTCTTATATCTGCTGAAAAGATCTTTCACCATAAATTAGATAACATTCTGTTCTGGAATGATCTTGTTCTTATCCTTAAATCTATTAATACTCAGTGGAGAGATGTCTATCGTTGATGCCTCTCCATCTATTATCAGCTCAGAGATAAGCTTCCCTACAATGGGTGAATGCATGAATCCGTGACCGCTGAATCCAATAGCACATATAAACCCCTCCACCTGGGGGACTCTGCCGAGTATAGGATTAAAATCCGGGGTAATGCTGTATAACCCTGCCCACCCCTTCTTTATCTTTGCCTCCTTAATGGTTGGGATACGGTGAATCCCTTTTTCTACAAGGATCTCCAGCGAATCCCAGTCCACATTTGTATCGAAGCTGCTCGGCTCCTTCTTTTCCCCTCCTCCCATGAGGAGTCCTCCGCTCTCCTTTCTGCAATAGAATTTGGTATGAAAATCTATGACCATGGGCATGGAATCAGGGATAAAACTCATTGGTTCTGTTACGAATATCTGCCTCCTGAAGGGTTTGATCGGGAGATCAATACCTGCCATCTTCCCAATAATAGCAGAATAGGGACCAGCAGCATTGACCACTGTGTGAGTCTCAATATCTCCTCTCCTTGTCTTGACACTGGATACCCTTCCCCTCTCTACCTCTATTCCTTCAACCTCTGTTTGTAGGTATATATCAACACCTAGCCTCTTTGCCTCCCTTGCAAATCCTTGAATGACCCCATCTATATCTGCATATCCATCTGTCCCACAGAATGTAGCGCCCAATAGATCATCTGTATTGATAAAGGATATCATGGACCTCACCTCATCTGGAGAGAGAATATCAACCTTTAATCCTAGGCCCTTCTGTAATACTACATTCTTCTTAAAGGATGCCACCTCCTCCTCTGTAGATAAGAGAAAGAGGTAACCGTTTTGATAAAATACATCCTTACACCCCATCTCATCAGCAAAGCGCTCAAATATCTTTACGCTCTCCATAGAGAGTCTTATATTTATCTCTGCAGAGAACTGTTGTCTGATTCCTCCAGCACCTTTACTTGTAGAGCCAGTCCCTATAAGGGGTTCCTTTTCCAGAACTACTACATTGCTACACCCCTTCTTTGCCAGGTGATAAGCAATGCTTATCCCTACAATTCCACCCCCTATAATAACTACATCTGATACCTTGATCATTAGTGAACTAAAGTGAGCTAAAGTGCCTAAAGTTAGGGAATTATTTTTTATATTAAAATTTTAAATTCCTTTAACTTTAGGCACTCTTTAAAAGAATAACTCGCTGAAATCAGTTTGAAGTTACATTTAACTATATAACCTTTGCCTCCTCCCTCAGGAGTTTGACCAGCTCTATAACACACTCTTTAGGTTCACCTTTGATGATCCTTCCACCTTTTCTCTGTGGGGGAAGTAAGAGGGCTATCACCTCTGTCTTAGATCCTGTCAAGCCAATCTCTTCTCCTCTCAAACCTAGTGTCTCACTATTTACATCTCGTATCTCCTTTTTCTTGGCAGACATGATCCCCTTAAGTGAGGGGAGACGGGGTTCATTTAATCCCTTTTGACAGGTGAAGAGTGCTGGAAGTGTGGTCTCGATAACCTCTGTGCCATCCTCGACTTCCCGGTGGAGTATTACCTTTTTGTTATCATCAGATAGCTCAAGTCTTGTAATTACAGAGACATGGGGGATATTGAGCATCTCTGCAAGGGATGGGCCCACCTGTGCAGCATCGTCATCTACCCCCTGTTTACCACAGAGTATCAAGTCGTATTCTATATCTTTTACTGCCTTTGCCAGAATCAGGGATGTTGCAGATCGGAAGAGCACACGTCTGAACTCCAGTCACATTCCTTTATCTC
>CAJVYE010000290.1 GCA_913009285.1 uncultured Nitrospirota bacterium
AGAACGTATATATTTTATTATACAATTTTTTTTTTTCAAGCAGAAGACGGCATACGAGATAAAGGAATGTGACTGGAGTTCAGACGTGTGCTCTTCCGATCTTCAGAGGGCTATCACTTATAGAAAGTTATATGGGATTCCAGAGCACTGGGGGACAGCAGTAAATGTCCAGGCTATGGTCTTTGGAAATATGGGTGATACATCAGGCACAGGCGTTGCCTTTACCAGAAACCCGGCCACAGGGGAAAAGAAATTCTTTGGTGAATTTCTGATGAATGCACAGGGTGAGGATGTTGTTGCCGGTATAAGGACACCTGAAAAGATAGAGGATTTAAAGAATGAAATGCCAGAGGTTTATAAAGAGCTTGTAGAGATCTATCAGAAACTAGAACACCATTATAAGGACATACAGGATATAGAGTTTACTATCCAGGATAGAAAGCTGTATATGCTGCAGACCAGGGTTGGCAAGAGGACTGCCACTGCTGCTGTTAGGATAGCTGTGGAAATGGTTGAGGAGGGACTCATAGATAAAAAGACAGCGGTCTTAAGGGTAGATCCAGGGCAGACTGATCAACTCCTTCATCCTATGATCGATCCAAAGGCAAATGTTCAGGTTATTGCAAAGGGACTTGCTGCCTCACCAGGTGCGGCTGCGGGTGAGGTTGTGTTCACTGCTGAAGAAGCGGAGAGAAGGGCAGCTAATAAAGAAAAGGTTATCCTTGTAAGGCTCTTGACCTCTCCTGAAGACGTTGGAGGGATGAACGCTGCACAGGGTATACTGACAGCAACAGGAGGCATGACATCTCACGCAGCCGTTGTTGCAAGGGGGATGGGGAAGTGTTGTATAGCAGGTTGTGGTGATATAAAAATAGATGAAGAAAAAAAGCAATTTATTGCAGGTGATATTACTATTAAAGAAGGGGATTTTATCACACTGGACGGGAGTAAAGGCCAAGTAATTCTTGGAGAAGTCCCTCTGATCAAGCCTGAGCTCAGTGGTAATTTTGCGAAACTGATGGAATGGGCAGATGAGATCAGGACCCTCAAGGTTAGAACAAATGCCGACACCCCACATGACTCTCAGGTCGCCAGGGATTTTGGCGCCGAGGGCATAGGACTCTGCAGGACTGAACATATGTTCTTTGAGGGGGATAGGATAGATGCGGTAAGAGAGATGATACTCTCTGATAGTGTAGATGAGAGGAAAAAGGCGCTGAAGAAGATATTACCGATGCAGAAAGGGGATTTCAAGGAGATATTCAGTATTATGGAAGGCCTACCTGTAACGATACGACTCCTGGATCCACCCCTCCATGAATTCCTACCTCATTCAGATAAAGAGATAGCAGAGATAGCAAAAAATATGGGTATTCCTGAGGCAAAGCTAAAAGAAAAGGCTATAGGTCTCAAAGAGTTTAATCCCATGTTAGGACACAGGGGATGTCGTCTTGGTATTACATATCCTGAAATATACGAGATGCAGACCCAGGCGATAATCGAGGCAGCCTGCGAGCTTACCAAAGAGGGGAAAGAGGTCATTCCAGAGATAATGATACCACTAGTTGGGCATATTAATGAACTCTCTTACACAAAAGAAAGAGTTGAAAAGGTTGCCAGAGATGTAATAGATAAAATGAGTGTTGAAGTAAAATATCTGATAGGCACAATGATTGAACTTCCAAGGGCCGCTATAACAGCGGATGAGATCGCCAGAGAGGCTGAGTTCTTCTCATTCGGGACAAACGATCTGACCCAGACCACATTTGGTCTCAGCAGGGATGATGCTGGAAGTTTCCTGCCATTCTATACAGAAAACAAGGTATTATCAGAGGATCCGTTTGTGACTATTGACAGAGAGGGCGTTGGTGAATTGATGAAAATAGGCGTGGAAAAAGGAAGAAAGACCAGGTCTGACCTAAAAATAGGGATATGTGGTGAACACGGAGGGGAGCCAAAGTCCGTGGAATTCTGCCATAAAATAGGTCTCAATTATGTAAGTTGTTCACCATACAGGGTGCCAATAGCCAGATTGGCTGCTGCACATGCTGTTTTAAAGGAAGAGAAAAAAGAAGAATATTCTACGGCATAGTAATATGCCTTAATTCAGCGATGGCCATATAGGCCCCATCATATGCGCTCATGCCATACTTTGCAGAGATATCAAAGATTCTGTTTTTAATGGCTCAATATCTTCCTTAATAATCTCAACCAAGCATCTCGCCCAACAGCTCTTTCG
>CAJVYE010000291.1 GCA_913009285.1 uncultured Nitrospirota bacterium
TACACTCTTTCCCTACACGACGCTCTTCCGATCTCTTCACAGATTTGAAAAGGCAGAGGATAGGGAGATAGTGGGACTCATTGCATCTTCCCTGGCTTACGGAAAAGTGGAGATGATATTAAAGGGTGTGGACAAGATTCTGGTAATTATGGGTTATCGACCCTATGATTTTGTCACAAATTTTGATCCTAAAAAGGATAGCAAGAGATTTAATGGCTTTACACACCGCTTCAGCAGGGGTATTGATATAGCCTGTCTCATCTACCTCATCCAGCAGGTAATTGTTGAGAATGGCTCTCTGGGTAACTTTTTTTTGAAGGGGTACAGTAATAGGGATAATAATATACGTCCAGCCCTGATACACTTTGTAGAGGGGATGTTATCTTTGGATTTTTCCCCTTTTTATGATAGCAAAGGTATTGCTGGGGAGAGTGGGATAAGATATCTCCTCCCATCCCCTATGCGAGGGAGTGCATGCAAGAGACTAAATCTATTCCTGAGATGGATGGTCAGGAGGGAAGATTCTATTGATTTTGGTATCTGGGATAAGGTCTCGCCTGCCAAATTGGTCATACCTCTAGATACACATTCTGCCAGGATATCCAGGAATATAGGGTTAAGCCGTAGGAGAAATGCTGACTGGCTGATGGCAGAGGAGGTTACCGATAATCTAAAGAAGCTTGATCCTGATGATCCTGTTAAATATGATTTTGCTATCTCCCGACTGGGGATATTGGATCGCTGTCCCAGGAAGAGGGATAAGAGTAAGTGTTTTCAATGTGCTATCAAGGAGATATGTCAGAGATATGGTAATGAAGATAAGTAAAGAAGAGGTCGAACATATAGCTAAACTCTCCAGATTGGAGATAGATGAGAAAGAGAAGGAGAGATTCGCTCATCAGCTCAGTGATGTACTGAATCACATGGAAAAGCTCAATCAACTGGACACAGAGCATGTGGAACCTACCTCCCACATACTCCCTATTCAGAATGTTTTTAAAGGGGATGAAATAAAAGAGGTCTTTCCGATGATTGACCCATTATCAAATGCCCCGCAAAAGGACCATGGGCATTACAGGGTGCCCAAAATAGTAGAATGATGAACTTATACGAATTAACCATACACCAGCTACAAAAGATGTTGAGGAGTGGTGAAATAACCTCAGTAGATGTTACAAAGGCAATCTACGAGAGGATCAATGAGGTCGATAAAGAGATACATGCCTATATCTCTCTCACCAAGGAGATGGCATTGGAGCAGGCAGAGGATGCTGACAGGAAGATTAAAGAAGGGGGAGATATACCTCCTCTTCTTGGTATCCCTTTGGCGATAAAGGATGTCTTATGTATAGAAGGGGTGAAGACCACCTGTGGCTCTAAAATCCTGTCAAACTTTATTCCACCTTATGATGCCACGGTTATAAAGAAACTGAAGGCGAATGGTGCTATTTTTTTAGGGAAGACAAATATGGATGAATTTGCCATGGGATCTTCTACTGAGACCTCATTCTTTGATATAACACGGAATCCATGGAGTTTGCAGCATATCCCTGGAGGTTCCAGCGGTGGCTCTGCTGCGGCCTTAGCTGCCGGTGAATGTATAGGTGCACTCGGTTCTGATACAGGTGGTTCCATCAGACAGCCTGCCAGTTGTTGTGGTGTGGTCGGAATGAAGCCGACCTATGGTAGGGTATCACGCTTTGGTTTGGTGGCCTTTGCCTCCTCTCTTGATCAGATTGGACCTATGACAAAGGATGTTACTGATACAGCTATCCTTATGAATGTCATTAGTGGAAGGGATTCCTTAGATTCCACCTCTTTAGATGTAAGTGTCCCTGATTTTACCACTGCCTTAAGGGATGATGTAAAGGGACTAAGGATAGGTATTCCAAGGGAGTATTTTGTCGAAGGAATGGATCCTGAGGTTGAGGCTAATGTCCGCAATACAATAAGATTATTGGAGAGGTTAGGCGCTTTATCTCATGAGGTATCTCTTCCCCATACTGATTATGCTATATCCACATACTATCTCCTTGCATCTGCTGAGGCGAGTTCTAATCTTGCCAGGTATGACGGGGTCAAATATGGATATAGAACAGATTCAGAGGATATTATGCATATGTATAAGGGGACCAGGGAGGAGGGAGTCGGAGCAGAGGTGAAGAGGAGGATTATGTTAGGTACCTATGCCTTAAGCTCAGGTTACTATGATGCTTAC
>CAJVYE010000292.1 GCA_913009285.1 uncultured Nitrospirota bacterium
CACGAACATGTGAATTCGCCAAGAGATTTCCTGATAGATTTTTTATTATGGGTATAGCTGAACAGGATATGATGGGAACGGCAGCAGGTCTGGCAATAGCGGACAAAATACCTTTTGCCAGTACATTTGCTATATTTGCCACTGGCAGGGCATATGAACAGATCAGACAGTCTATCTGTCTTCCCAATCTGAATGTAAAGATCGTTGCAAGCCATGGAGGTATAACAGTAGGAGAGGATGGTGGCTCACATCACTGTATAGAGGATATCGCCCTGATGAGGGTACTCCCCAATATGACAGTGATTGTTCCGGGTGATGGCTATGAGACAAGGGCGGCTATGAAGACTATTATAGACTATAAAGGCCCGGTATATATCAGGACATCGAGAATGAAATTTCCTTTAATATATTCTGAAGACTGTGGTTTTGAGATAGGCAAAGCAAAGATCCATAATATTGGTAAGGATGTGACCATAATTGCCAATGGGCTGATGCTTCATATGGCATTAGATGCAGCAAAGACCCTTCGAAAGGAGGGGATAGATGCAGGGGTGATAAACAGTTCAACCATAAAGCCTTTGGATAATGAAACCATCCTCGAAGCTGCAAGGGTCAGTGGAGCTCTCGTTACAGCAGAAGAACACTCTATTATAAATGGATTAGGGAGCGCTGTAGGTGAGATATTAGTAGAGAGTTACCCAATACCTATGAAGAGGGTAGGAATCAGGGATAGGTTCGGGATGTCTGGGAAGTCTACTGAACTTTTAGAACATTTTGGTCTGACAGAAAGGGATATTATCAAGGCTGCAAGAGAGGTAATATCAATGAAAAAGGTATCCTACAGATCCAAGGTCACACCTATTAACGATCAGAAATCGAGATCAAAAGGTCGTAAATTACAGTGTTCTTCCAGGTAGGATATGAGTATAAATATAGGCAAGAGAACATCTGCCATGATCCATATGTATCATGTATATAAATTATATGACAGGGATTTTCAGGCATTAATAGATATTTCCCTCAATATTGAAAAGGGGGAATTTGTATTTATAACAGGCCCCAGCGGTGCTGGTAAGACTACCTTGCTTCGTCTGATATTTCGTGGGGAAAAAGTTGACCGGGGACAGATACTGGTGAAGGGAAAAAATCTCATTAAGATAAAGGAATCTGAAATACCTTATCTTAGGCGTCATATAGGTATTGTATTCCAGGATTTTAAACTTCTACCGAAAAAGACCGTCTTTGAAAACATCTTATTTGCAGAAGAGGTAATTGGTTTAAATAGAAAGGATATAAGTATAAAGAAGAGGGCGTGGGAAGTGCTCAGTTATGTGGGTTTAAACCACAAAAAGGATTCTTTTCCACTAAGACTTTCCGGTGGTGAACAACAACGTATAGCGATTGCACGTGCACTGGTCAACAAACCAGCCATCCTGTTGGCGGATGAACCTACTGGTAACCTTGATCCTGATATGGCAATGGAGATAATTGAACTCTTTGAGGATGCCAATGTTAAGGGAGCAACAGTGGTCTTGGCTACACATAACAGAGACATAATAAATAGATCTATACATAGAGAGGTAAGACTAAATCGGGGGAAAATAGTTAACTCTTAATGATCCTTTTAAGATATATATCCCGTTCATTTCGTGAGGCTATTATTAGTCTCAAAAATAATAGGGGGATTAATCTAATAACCATAGGGACATTCACTATCTCAATGACCATCATAGGGAGTTTTCTTATTGTATTAGTCAACTTCAATGACGTGGTTAATAAGTGGAGCCAAAGAGTTCAATTGGTAATATACCTAAAGGATGAAGTGTCTAAAAAAGACTTAAAAGAGATCGAGAAAAAAATATCTTCTGATAGTGGTGTTGAGAAATATTTCTATATATCCAAGGATGAAGCACTCAGGGATTTCAGGAGAAGATTGAAGGATAACAGTGGTATACTCGATGGATTGGACACAAATCCTCTTCCCGCCTCCTTCATTATCACATTGAAGGATGATCTCAGGGGATCAGATTATGTCAAAAGGCTTGCAAAGAGAGTTGAAGGACTAAAAGGGATCGAGGATACAGAGTTCGGAGAGGGATGGATAGAGAGATTTGAGACGGTTACCCTCTTTTTGAGATTTGTGATAATAGCTATAGGGGGCCTTTTAACTCTAGGATTAATACTCGTTACCTCAAATACAATAGATCGGAAG
>CAJVYE010000293.1 GCA_913009285.1 uncultured Nitrospirota bacterium
TTTTTTTTTTTCAAGCAGAAGACGGCATACGAGATAAAGGAATGTGACTGGAGTTCAGACGTGTGCTCTTCCGATCTGCCTTGGGCATAGATTATGATTTACATATTCCCACTTTTTTGTTATATAATAAATTTGTTATATTATAAAAAAGTAAACTAAAGTGAGCTAAAGTTTATAGTATATGATCTTTAAATCTTAGCTCACTTTAGGCGCTTATAAACAATCTGGTGGTAGGAATTTGACTAATAATTCATTGGAGGTCAAGATGATAGCAGAGTTGATAAAAAAGAACAGGAGTTATAGGAGATTTTATCAGGATGTCTCTATAAGTATGGAGACATTAAGGGAATTTGTTAATCTTGCAAGACTCTCTGGATCAGCAGCCAATTTACAACCCCTTAGATACATCCTTTCTTGTACCCCTGAAAAGAATGCCTTAATATTTCCACATCTTGGCTGGGCCAGCTATCTGAAGGGTTGGGAAGGGCCATCTGAAGGGGAAAGGGCATCAGCATATATTATCGTACTTGGTGATACAGAAATAAGCCAATCTTTTAGGTGTGATCATGGAATAGCCAGTCAAAGCATTCTCCTTGGTGCTGTGGAAAAAGGTCTTGGAGGCTGTATGATCGGTACAGTGCAGAGAGATAAACTCAGGAGAGACCTTTCCATTCCTAAAAGATACGAAATCCTTCTTGTAATAGCGCTTGGGAAACCAAAAGAAATTGTAGAAATTGATACTGTTGGACCTGAGGAGAGTATCAAATATTGGCGTGATGAGAAAGATGTTCACCATGTGCCAAAACGATCACTCGATGATATTATTCTTGATTTGTAGAAAGCGCCTAACGTGAACTGCTTTATAGCTTTTTAGTTTATTGACATCAAAGTCATTTTGGGGTATAATTTTAAATCAAGATTCAAAATATGAGGATTGATATCAATGGGTAATCCTTGTGCCAGAGTAATTTATAGCCCTGTGACATCTATTGACAATTTTTGGGGTCAGCAAGAGATCTCTTCACGTGCCATCAGTGCGATATCAAAGAGGGGCATGTTAAAGAAGGCTATTGTCAATAATGAAATAGACAGTGAGATCCCGGAAAGGCTTTGCTATAGGGTAAGATCTCAACCAGCCAGGATATTTTCTGTCTTGCCAGAGTGTTATTGTTATCCTGCCAATAGGGTGTGGCTTGATTATGTAACCTCTTTTTTTATAAGATATGGGTGCGACATATTTCACGTGGGCCATGGGGGGGCTCTGCTATCATTGAAGAAGGCTAAGAAGAACAGGATGGTCACTATATTAGAAAAGGCAAATGCTCATCCAGAATACCAACTCCAAATGATGCGTGAGGAATATGCCCTTCTTGGAAAGAGATTTAGGAAACCTGTAAAATACTTTTATAAAAGATGGCTAAAGGAGTTAGAAGTGGCAGACTATCTGCTCCTTTCATCCCGGTTTGCCTATAATTCCTTTGTGAAATATGGCTTTGACCCAAAGAAGTTGATATTACTCCCTTTAGGGGTGGATATAGATATATTTAAGCCAGGTAGAGATAGAAAAAAGGAAGAGAAGTTTATTGTCCTCTTTCGTTGTCGCGTCTGTTTTAAAAGAGGGGTACAGTATCTCCTGAAGGCATGGGATATTCTAAAATTGGAAAATGCAGAACTGGTTTTGGTTGGGGATTACGCTGGTGATGAGCCATTTTTAGCAAAATATTTTAAGAATAAGAATATCAAATTTATGGGAGCAGTCAATGATAGGGATACCTTAATAGATATTTATCAAAATTCATCTGTATTTGTCTTGCCCTCCATAGTTGATGCTGACCCCCTTGTTACGTACGAGGCAATGGCATGTGGTCTCCCATTGATAGTTACTCACAATACAGGCTCTATGGTGAGAGATAAAACAGATGGCTTTATTGTGCTGATTCGTGATGCAGAGGCCATTGCCTAAAAGATACTTTATCTTTATCAAAATAGAGATGCATTAAAAAGGATGGGGGAGAGCGCCTGTGAACATATCAGCCAGTTCACATGGGAAAGATATGAGAGAGGGTTGATATCCATCTATGAAAAGGTAAGCAGTTGAATATGAAAATGTCCCCACAGGCTGTGGGATATACTCTGGACGGCCATAAATTTGGTTTTATCGTGCTCAGATTTAGGTCAGATTTGGCCAGATCGGAAGAGCGTCGTGTAGGTG
>CAJVYE010000294.1 GCA_913009285.1 uncultured Nitrospirota bacterium
TATCGATGTGTACATAGTAAGTAGAATTGTTACAATATACACAATATAATCAAAGTGTTGATATATTATTTTTTTTTTTTTCAAGCAGAAGACGGCATACGAGATAAAGGAATGTGACTGGAGTTCAGACGTGTGCTCTTCCGATCTAGTAGTGACTTAAGATCAGATAGTATCATGCCATCCAACTGTATCCACTGACAGAAGATGCCATCCTTGTTGAGTCGTTTAGATACCAACTTGAAGAATTCCCTTGTAAAGAGGTTTGATGCACCAGTAGTCCATGGATTGGAGAGCTTAGAAATGATCACATCAAATGATTCAGGGGTTACTTCCAGATAATTTCTGCCATCATTGATTATTACCTCTACTCTTGGGTCATTAAGTGGCTGATAGTTTACATGGTCAAAGAGATGAGATGCCTCAATTATTGCGGGTTCCAGCTCGATCACCTTAATATCCTTTACAGGATATCTCTCTACAGCTCCTACTGTTATCCCGGCGGCAAGACCTATAATCATAACCCTTTCCACTTTTTTCCCAAACAGTAACGGGAGATGACCAGAGAGGAGATGTGTGGGCATATCCCTTTTGCTGGAGACATCTGTCTTTCCGTTTACCTTCAAAAAGATGTTATCTCTCTCCTGCATTACAGTGACCGTTGTATTGATTCCCTCTTTATAGAAGAGAATTTTTGTCCTTTCAGATGTAAGCCTGCCATTAGTGACATCGCCGAAGATGATTGAATTTGCATGTTTAAAAACCCCTGTTGACATCTGCCTCACATCCCATGCTGGCTTCTCGATAATTTCACCATAGATCATTACGGTGATCAGTATCAGAAAGGCAATCTTATATATGGTCCTTGGATATGCTGAGCTCATCAATATCATACCACCGAGGATTAGGTTTATAGTAACTGCAAAGATAATAGTATTGTTGATCCCAAGATATGGGATCAGGAAAAAGGCGCCAACAAATGAGCCGACGAGACCCCCTAGTATATTAAGTGAATATCCTTTACCGACAGAGCTTCCTATCCTATAGATATCTGCAGCATAGATACTGATCATCAATGGGAATGCTCCTCCTATAAAGAATGTAGGGAGGAAGATAATAAGAGAGGCGAGGATAAATTTACCCCAAAGGAGAAGATAGTATGATTTAGAAAGCATGGGAAACATTATAAGAAAAAGATTGGGAAGATAGTGAAAGAGGAAGAGACTGATAATGGATAGACAACCAATTATGACCTGGATGATCCCCAGGCCAAATACCTTGTACCTCAACCTGTCTACAAACCTGGAGAATATCAGACTGCCAGAGGCCAATCCGATCAGAAGTATTATAAGGATGATGTTTAATGCATAAACCGATGGACCCAGGATTAGTAACAATCCCCTGGTCCAGGCAATTGCATAGACTATAGCCGTGAAACCAGAGATAGCAAAAGTGGCAAAAACAATAAACAGGGCAGCCATTGATGGTATCTCCTGGTATATGATCTTATCTGTTAACCCCTCTCTTCTCCCCCATCCCTTAAGTGCCAACAGGTTCTTGTGGGAGAGAAAGAGTATGACAACCACTAACCCCAAAAGTATATTTGTTGAGGATGTGATATATATAGTGTTTGTTATCCCCAGCCATGGTAACAATACAAACCCGGCCATGAATGTCCCCAGAACCGCCCCGAATATATTTAACATATAAAGTGTGCCCACTGTGAAACCCGCTACATTTTCCTGCCATATAAAATATCTACTCAGGAGAGGGAGGGTACCTCCTATAAGGATAGCGGGTATTATCAATACGATAGTGATCAGAAAGAAACGGATCAAACCAAAGGAGTAAAAAGAGTGGTGAAATCCCTCCCATACCTGTTGATTGAGTGGGGGAAGAAAGGAGAAGATTATCGGGACAAGTAGTCCATAGCATCCTATAATGATCTCCAAGATACCATAGACAGTAAGGGAATTTTTGTACCTATCTGCGTACTTCCCGAATATATAACCCCCAATCGCAAGACCAAACATGAGTGATGTCAGGATTGTGCTGATAACAGATGTGGTGGAGCCAAAGATCTGTACAGATCGGAAGAGCACACGTCTGAACTCCAGTCACATTCCTTTATCTCGTATGCCGTCTTCTGCTTGAAAAAAAAAAACACACATGAA
>CAJVYE010000295.1 GCA_913009285.1 uncultured Nitrospirota bacterium
CGGCGACCCCCGAGATCTACACTCATTCCCTACACGACGCTCTTCCGATCTGTAAGGATTGTCATCAAACGAAATGGCCATCCAGGGAATGGGACAATAGGGGCACCTCCAGGACTCCTCATAGCCTCTAGTCCAAAGCTGATCCCCGTACTTTGAATTACACTTAACAACACCGTCCCATACCTTGTATATTGAGTTATCTTTCTATGTCCCTGTTCACCCTCCTTCTTCAACTTATCCAGATATGGCGAAACTATTGTCAGTAACTGCAATATGATAGAAGCACTTATATAAGGCATAATACCCAATGCAAAAATGGTTAATCTGCTCAGTGCTCCCCCAGAAAACATATCGAAAAAGCCCAGGATAGTGCCCTGTGTTCTTGCAAATATCTCAGCTAGGGCCTTGCCATCTATCCCCGGCGTAGGGATATGTGCGCCTATCCTGTAAATTGCTAACAGACCAAGAGTAAAGAGGATACGCTTCTTAAGCTCTGGTATCTTTACTAGATTTTGTAAACCTCCACCTACCATAAAGTGAAATCTCCTTAAATATCAAAATAAACAGTCAAATTGACACCACCAGAGGTGATGACTTGTTTATATAAGTGCCAAAAGTGATCTAAAATGCCTAAAGTTAGTTGAAAAATAAATTATTCTATTATCCATAACTTTAGGCACTTTAGCTCACTTTAGGCATTTTATGCACTTCTTTTATTGCCTTTCCTCCTGCCTCCTCGATCTTTTTTACAGCCGATTTGCTAAAACTATCTGCCTGAACAATCAATGATCTTGACAGCTCACCTTCTCCTAATATCTTAACACGACCAGATCTCTTTATAAGACCTTTCTCCTTCATCAATTCAGGCGTAACAGATATGTCTTTCTCAAAACAATTTAAGTCCTTAATATTAATTATACTAAATCTTTCTTTGAATATATTTGTAAAACCTCTTTTGGGAAGTCTCCTTTGAAGTGGCATCTGACCACCCTCAAACCATGGTGGACGTTGTCCACCAGATCGCGATTTCTGCCCTTTATGACCCTTACAAGAGGTTTTACCATGTCCAGAACCAGGGCCTCTTCCAACCCTCTTCCTCTTCTTCCTTGCACCTATTGACGGTTTTAACTCATAAAGTTTCATATAGAATTATTTTCCTAAGGTATAAATTAAATCAAAAATTGTAAGCGTTCACAGAACACTGAAATTTGAAATTGGAAATTAGGTACTAGTTCAGCCATAATTTAAATCCTTAAAAAGCATAATACGTTACCACGAATATTCCGTGTCTTTCCGTGGTGAATTATTACGATAACAAATTTCCAATTTCTAATTTTCAATTTCAAACCGTGAACGGTTACCGAAAATTTAAATTAGCTCCTCCATTTTTTTTCCTCTTAACCTCGCCACCCTCTCAGCATTCCTCAACTTCATTAAGCCATCCATTGTAGCTTTAACCACATTATGGGGATTATTTGACCCTAACGATTTGGTCAATATATCCCGAACCCCCAGAGCCTCAACAACTGCCCTGACATGACCGCCAGCAATAACCCCTGTACCTCTCGACGCCGGCTTTAACAACACCTTACCAGCCCCATAGTGACCCAATACCTCATGAGGAATAGTATTCCCATCTAAAAGTATATTAACCATATGCTTCTTCGCCTTTTCAATCCCTTTTCTAATCGCCTCTGGAACCTCGTTTGCTTTCCCCATACCTATCCCCATATTTCCGGCCTTGTCACCCACTACTACCAATGCACTGAAACTAAACCGTCTGCCTCCCTTCACAACCTTGGCAACTCTATTGATAAAGATTACTTTATCAAATAACTCCACTTCCCCATGCCGTCCCGGCGCATCAGATTCCATCTTCTTAGAAGCATTATTTAACAATTTTAACTCCTTTATATACTTAACTTAGAATTCAATCCCTTTTTCTCTCATACTCATTGCTAATGCCTTAACCCTACCATGATACAAAAATCCATTTCTATCAAAGACAACCTTGGATATATTTCTTTTCAAGGCCCTCTCTGCGAGAATTTCTCCAACGAGTTTCGCGGCCTTAACATTTCCCCCATTATTTATCTTTCCCCTTAATTCTCTATCAAGAGTGGATGCCACAACTATTGTCTTTCCATCCAAATCATCTATTATCT
>CAJVYE010000296.1 GCA_913009285.1 uncultured Nitrospirota bacterium
TTTTAGGTTTCGCATCATAAGACTCAGACAGATCCCTCATTTTACTATACCTTTTTGGGGTAAAGATGTTTTCCACATACCTGTAACTCCCTATTTAAACCGCCTTTCTGGTTTTCGCAACTGCCTCGTATTCTAACGATTTTAATTGCACCTCATCTGGTTACAACACTTTTAATTACACCCCTCACGACGCTCAAGATTGATCATTGGTTATGGGATATGGTAGATTATAATATGATATGTAAGTCCTTGAGCCCGTAAAATAATGTTAAGAAGTATATTATGAAAGATGATGAAAGGTAAAGAAAAAAGAAGGATAGGAATAACTACTACCGTACCCATTGAGATCATCTATGCTGCAGGGGCTATCCCCGTTGATCTTAATAATATCTTCATATCCAATTTACGCCGGATTGATCTCATTGAGAGGGCTGAGATAGAGGGATTTTCTAGAAATCTATGCTCCTGGATAAAAGGGTTATACTCGGTAGCTATAGAAGCTGGTATAGAGGAGGTTATAGGTGTAACTCAGGGAGATTGCAGTAATACCTGTGTGCTGATGGAGGTATATCAAATACGTGGAATAAGGACGATCCCATTTGCCTACCCATTTGACCGGGATGAGGGGATTCTAAGACTCCAGATGGAACTTCTGATAAACCGTCTTCATACATCATGGGAGTGTGCCCGTGATATGAAAGTAAAACTGGATAGGATAAGGGCTAAGATTTATCGGATAGATGAGATGACATGGAAGGATAATCTGATTACAGGCTTCGAGAACCATTATTATAATATTAGTACCAGCGATATGGAGGGAGATATTAAAAGGTTTGAGGAAAAGGTAGATAGATTCCTTAAGGAGAGTTCACAAAGAAAGATGATTGAGGAGGATGTTCGTCTAGGCTATATTGGTGTGCCTCCCATAATTGAAGATCTATATCAATTCATAGAGGAGAATGGTGGAAGGGTGATCTACAATGAGGTTCAGAGACAGTTCAGTATGCCGTTTAAGACAGACGATCTTGTTGAGCAATACCGTCTGTACACATACCCGTATGATATTTTTAGAAGAATCGAGGATATCAGAAAAGAGATTGATTTAAGAAGAATCGATGGGATGATCCACTATGTACAGTCATTCTGTCATCGGCAGATAGAGGATATGATAATACGAGAGAGGCTTGATATACCAATCCTGACACTAGAGTGTGATATCCCTTCTATGCTTGATGCAAGGAGTAAGATAAGGATAGAGAGCTTTATAGATATGCTCAGGAAGTAAAGTTTTTTTACTTGCGTTTATATTTGTTCTATGTTAGGTTGAAAATCAAAGGGTAGTCTACGTAGTAAAAGTGGGCTTTAAGTTGCCCACTTTTTTATTATAGGGGCATGGGTAGTGGTGTTAATCAGAAGATATAGCTAAACAGTTACTGTACCTTTTAGGGTATTAAGATGTCGAAGAAGGGTGTGATTGCTACTGTTACTGAGATGGCCGAACCTGTAGTGGAATCAGAAGGGATGAGGCTTGTAGATGTTGAATTTAAAAAGCAAGGAAAGGATTGGTATCTGAGAATATATATAGATAAAGATGGTGGTGTGAATCATAAAGATTGCGCAAATATAAGTTCGCAGGTCGGAGAGATGATTGAGGTTGAGGAGATTATCTCATATCCTTATACTTTAGAGGTATCCTCACCGGGCCTAGATAGGGTTCTTAAATATGAGGATGATTACCGTATATGCAGGGGTAAATTGGTAAGGATATCTACTTACACCCCTGTGGATAAAAAGAAGGAATTTGTAGGAAGGATAGTTGAGGTAGAGGATAACATAATAGTTATTGAGGAAAGAAATAAGAAGGATATTATCAGATTACCCTTCAAAGTAATAGCAAAGGGTAAACTGGAGGTAGAGATTTGAGTGGAGAATTGGTACACATCATAGATCAGATAGGAAGAGAAAAAGGAATAGATAAATGTGTATTGATAGAGGCTATTAAAGAGGCTGTTATATCAGCAGCCAGAAAGAAATTCTCTTCTCCGGAAAGATCGGAAGAGCGTCGTGTAGGGAAAGAGTGTAGATCTCGGTGGTCGCCGTATCATTAAAAAAAAAAAAAGACACGACTCATTTTGCTTGCACTCCAATTTCACCATACGCT
>CAJVYE010000297.1 GCA_913009285.1 uncultured Nitrospirota bacterium
CCTCTTCCGATCTGGGACCAGCTCCCCTAGTCAGCTCTGCATCCCAGGTTGCAGTTTCAGCCCCTGTGCCAGCAACATTATACCGAAAATCTGTACCAAAAAAACCATTGGCTGCGATAGATATATTCCATGTGCCTACTGCGCTAAAGCCAGAATCGATGTTATCAACAATACCGTCATCCACCCTTCCAATCCTGGGTCTAAAGTAAAACCCAACAGCATCAGCGACCACCCAGGCATCAGCATCATCTGACAGGGTGACATTCTTTGTCCCACTATTATCAAAGTTATAGATCCCTATACTCACCCATTGACTTCCACCTACACTCTGGTCCACCAGTACAGTATCAAATCCACCAGCATAATTGATAGTAAAGGGTGCATCTGTAGCAAAATCGGTACTTATAGGATACCATACCTTTACCTCGTAAGAACCAGCCCCCTCAGTTAACTCTGCATCCCAGGTTGCAGTTTCAGCCCCTGTGCCAGCATCATTAAACTGAAAATCTGTACCAAAGAAACCAGGTTTTGCAGTAGATGCACCCCATGTCCCTACTACACTAAAGATAGGATCAGTATTGTCAATAATATCATGTGCCCATGTAGACATGGGCCTCAGAAAGATAAACATGAATACTACTAAAATTGAAGTTGTCATCTTTAAATCTTTCATCTTTATCCCTTTCAACCCCTTACTCTTCTGGCAAAGAGGTATTAAATCCTGCCTTCTTTATAGCCTTAACACCTTTTGTATTGATGCATCATCTGTAGTACTTGAGAAATCACTACCATTCGCAGTAATACTTTATCAAAACCTTTATATATCAATCTATTGTTAGGTCTCATTAGACATCCTCCCTTTTCATCACCAGATCAAAATTTCCAGATTATCCCCAGGCCAATCTGATAGTCCTCGACAAGCTGGCGTGAACGTGTTTCCATGTAAATGGGAAGACTGATCGTCGTATAACCTGTAAAACCCATCCAAGGGGTAAAACTGATCCCCGGAATAAGGTAAAGCCAGTTGCCACCGCTGATTGTGGTTATGGTTGTAGTACCACTATTGTTTGTGATTGTGGTCCTGATACCATTTAATGTAAGTGATACACCAATATTCCAGATAAGTGGATATCCCAGCCCCAGAGATCCACTGAAGGCATCGGTAGTATATCCACCATTATTGCCTTTGATTAGGGTAAATGCATAAGCCATCCGTCCATAGGTATTTAGCTCTATCCAGCGTTTGTTGAATCCAATACCGAAGATAGAATCCCAGGTTCCTGTCCCTGGTTGTATTCCCCTGAGAAGATAATTGCTACCTCTATTGTCCCTTGAATAGTCCTCCCCTGTCGGCATTTTTAGGCTAAATTCTGCATAGGGAACAAATCTATATGGTTCAATATCGACCAAAAGATAACGAGCAGTCAGGATGATATCTCCGAGCCCTTCCCCTCTAGATTCATAACCGGTTGAGGCTATATTCATCTTATTCCAGGCAAAAGGAACATTGATACCAACATTCACTTGTTCACTGATACCATACATAACTGATATGGAGCACCTGCGAGAAGTAGTGGCCGCTCCATATGGATTGTCAACCTCATCCTTTCCCTCCCAGAGATTATCACGATAAGAATAGGAGTAACCGATTCTGAATTCTCCTCTCCCTTCGGGTAATACCTCAATGCTGCCTGCGCCAACGGCGGAGGAACCAATACCTCATACTCAAGCCCCTGCTGCCCAGTCTACTCCGTATCTCAATAAAATCACAAAGAAGACAGAGCAGATCAATAATCCCTTTTTCATAAGTTACTTCACCTCCAATCGGACAATTCTGCTGATTTAAATCTCAACAAAAAATTGCTATTTTTTGTTGTTTATTTCTCAACTGATTTCCTATTGATTGCTTTAACCTTAAACTTGCCTGCTTTTTGTACGGCTTTGATAAGGGTCTTATCTGCAACTGAGTCTTCTAGATCGGAAGAGCACACGTCTGAACTCCAGTCACATTCCTTTATCTCGTATGCCGTCTTCTGCTTGAAAAAAAAAAAAAAATCATACAATATTATCTCTTCAACTATATATAAATCCAAAAAATCTTGTGCTACCACATCATCTAAATAACTCTCACTCCTCACTAT
>CAJVYE010000298.1 GCA_913009285.1 uncultured Nitrospirota bacterium
AAAGTTGCTCAGTACAGGAGTGGGTTGAGTAGTTCGACGAGATAGGAGAAGAGAAGAAGAAGGAAGAAGGGAAAAAAGAGATATTTTTTTTTTTTTTTTCAAGCAGAAGACGGCATACGAGATAAAGGAATGTGACTGGAGTTCAGACGTGTGCTCTTCCGATCTAAATCCTCTGCGCCACATAAAGACGTCTTTACCGAATATTTACATATTTCCCGACTTACAAGAGCTCATATCATCCTGATCTTAAACGTCCTCTTACCTGTGAAGAATACGAAGAGGCTGTAGCAATACTGGAAGAGGAAGGACTTGAATTAAATTCCTTATACTTTACTCCACCAATTTCGCCAGTATCGCTTTCCAGATATCCAAAAGATCAAGTCTAAGTGCCCAATTTTTAATATAATCTCTATCTATTGAATCACCTGATATCTTGAGCATACTTGTTATATCCCGAATGTGCTTTTCTGATTCCCCTTCCTTATAATATCTCATCTTCATGATTATCACATCCTCAGGGGAAGAGAAGTTTGCATGGGTATCCTCTATTGGGTAGATTCTTTCTATCCGTTTAAACCGGCTATTGTCAAAGGCATCTCTTTTACGGATAATAACATCAATTTTTAATCCAGATGAGGGATGAATGATATTAAACTGGCGCTTATGTCTGATTGCATTACGAATAGCATCCTCACTTATATAAAAATCATCTTCAGGAAAAGATTTTAATAGCCCTGAAATATGCTCTTCCTCAATATCTGCCACTACATCTATGTCATTAGTAAATCTTGGCTCACCATAAAATATGGAAGCAATAGAACCTGTTATAAAGTATTGGATACCAAGTTTTTCAAAGGCATTAATCAGATATTTAAGTAATTCATGTAGCTCCATGGGATAGCCTCCTTGTCACTTCATGTTGAATCTTTTTTTCATCCCAGTCTGAATGTAGTGAACGCAAATAATTGGTTAACTGCTTCTTTGCTGAACCCCACATATTAAATGCAATGATAAGTCGTTGTTGAGGAGTTTTTTTTCTTAATACCCGGGCCATCTGATCATCCAAGACCTCAATATTTCTTTTATCAATCTTCATCTTTAACTCCTTGCATAGTAATAGTTGTTCACTATTCAAATTATATACTATAGCTTGCTATTTATAAACCATCTTTTAGGAAATACCCACATATATAAATGTAAATTGATTCATTATGGGAATAGGACTTTAGACTTTAGTCTAAGGGACTGTAAAGTAATAACTTTTACAGTCCCTAACTTGACAATAATACATTAGTATTAGTATCATATCTTAAGATTATATAAATTTACAGACAACCTGTTACCGGTTATTTGAGCATTGGAAATTGCAAAGATCGATAAATTGAGTTTCTTTGATGAGGTTCGATCTCTATGTGAGGAGATCGAGAGAGGGGAGGAGTGTGTCAAGATAGAAGGCCTGTATAGCTCTTCAAAGGGACTTTTCCTTACCAACCTTAAATCCATTTTATGTCGATCCATTCTTATAATAACTCCTGACCAGGAGAGTGCAGAAAGGCTTCTTGACGACCTTATCTTTTTTATCAAGGATGATAATAATAAAGGTGGAATAGTATCTCTATTCCCCTCATGGGAGATCCTTCCATATGAGTCTGTATCTCCTCATCCAGAGGTTGTAGGGCAGAGACTAATGGTACTGGATAGACTCATGGAGAGGGGAGATCATATAGTGATCTCTTCGATTGAGGCCGCTGTACAGAGGGTGATCTCTCGAGATATTTTTGAAGATCTTGTGATTAAGATTGGGACTGGTGATGCCTTAGATATGGATACTATATCAGATCATCTCATAAGAGGAGGTTATCAAGCCACTGATCTGGTTGAATACAAGGGGGAATTCAGTATCAGAGGAGGAATCCTTGATATATTTCCATCCTCATCTTCTAACCCTGTCAGGATAGAGTTCTACGGCGACAGGATCGAATCTATAAGGGAGTTCGATGTTGCTACACAGAGGTCTATTAACTCTCTTGATAGTGTAAGAATACTCCCGGTCAGGGAGGTGGCTCTGGATAGTGAGATGTTGAAGGAAGGTGACAAGACAGCTACACTCTTTGATTATCTCCCATTAAGATCGGAAG
>CAJVYE010000299.1 GCA_913009285.1 uncultured Nitrospirota bacterium
GTGTTTTTTTTTTTATCAAGCAGAAGACGGCATACGAGATAAAGGAATGTGACTGGAGTTCAGACGTGTGCTCTTCCGATCTCCCTTATCTTTGGTATCTCTACATCTATATCATCACTGACTATAACAGCAGATGCCCTGCATAACTTCAACTTCTTGAGATACCTTTTATCTGATATAAAGGTGATATGTCCTTCAGCAGCCTCTTCGATTCTTCTCACGCCAAGGATCTCGATATCTGTATCTCCATCCAATTCCCCACAAACCAATTCAGCTATTTCTTTTAATTTCATCATCTGTTTTCTATTTTTTACTATATATATAATTATATCTCTTGATTACATCTTCTGTAAGATCTATCTTATCTGTTGCATAAAGTATTATGCCTGTTATCCTATTACTGTCAAAAATCATTGTGTATTCTTCATCCTTACCAATATCCTCTACTAACCTGGTTATCTCTGATGCTATCTTTTCGACTATTTCCTTCTCCTTATCAAGGTCTTCCTGATTCGAATCTTCCATAAATATCTTCAGGTCTCTCTGCGCCCTCTGATATTCTTTCTCTTTACGTCTTATTACCTCCTCATCCATCACTGACGCCAGTTTACTAAGTTCGTCTGAGAGTTCTTTTAGCTTAGCCTTCCTTTTCTTGATGACCTCTCCTTTACTTTCATACTCCCTTTTAAGATATTCAATCGCCTTCTTTCCTGCCTCACAATCGGTTATCACCTTCTGAACATCTACATAACCGATCTTTAGCACCTGAGCAGCAATACTTCTATTGACTTTTCCAAAGTATATTCCACTCAGAACCACAATAATGATTGAGAAAATTTTTAAAGACTTTACATTTATCACTATTTTTTTATTGTCTATGGTTTTTTCTTGTTGTTATACCTACTGATCACCTCTTGAGTCAGGTCTATTTCGTCCGATGCATAGAGTATTGCGCCTATTTTATCATTCTTGTCAAAAATCATTGTATATCCCTTATCCCTCGCTATCTTCTTTATCACATTATTTATCTCTGATAATATCTTCCTTGTCTTCTCTCTCTGTTTTTCGGCTATTTCCTGATTCCAGTCCTCAACATCTCTTTTTAGGGATCTTTGCTCCTTACGATATTCCTCTTCTTTAAGTCTTTTTACCTCTTCATCCATCACCAATCTCTGTTTACTTAGATCTTCTTCTATCTTTTTAAGATTGACCTCCCTTTGCTTGATGACCTCTTCCTTGGTTTTGTATTCACTTTCCAGATCTTCAAGTGTCTTTTTCCAGACACCAGATTCACTTACCACCTTCTTAATGTCCACATAACCGACCTTCAAAACAGTGTCAGAAGCCCAGGTATTACTATCTGTGATAAGGGATATAACCATTAAGACCAGAATAACGGTCAGTAATGTCCGGAAGATTCTTATATGTTTTGACATCTTTCTATCATCCCTCCTTCTTTTGGTATCCGTTCACAGTTATCAGTTTACAGTTTTTTCAATGAATCATGTAGAGCTTGTAGCATTTTTGATACTGATAAAAACTTCCTTTTACTTTCTGTTTTCATTTACTGTAAACCGTGAACTATTACTCCTTTTTAAAATGCAGTACCTGCAGTAAAGTGAAATTCGGATTTACTTTCACCTGCTCTCCTGTCAAGTTTGAAGCCATAAGCAAGGCTGATAGGTCCTATAGGACTGAAGAAACGTATTCCAAAGCCATAGCCATGTCTCATGTTTTTGAGACTGTAATCACTACTATGACCATTACTATCACCGAATACATTTCCTCTGTCATAGAATATGATAAAACGTGCATTTTTAGTGACTGGATATTGTATCTCTGCATTGAAGAGTAAAAGCTTGTTACCACCTATTGAATTTCCATCATTATCTGTTGGTCCAACATCTCTGAAACTGAACCCCCTCAGGTCAAAGGCCCCACCCATAAAATAGCGCTCAAATATAGGAAGTTGTTCTTCTTTATACCCCTCAGCGAATCCTATCTTGCCCTGAAGCATACCTACAAATTTCCATGATAGTGGATAATACAGATCGGAAGAGCACA
>CAJVYE010000300.1 GCA_913009285.1 uncultured Nitrospirota bacterium
ATGACCCGTGTGGCCTCGGCGGCGTATATAAGCTGGTATGGTTTAGAGCAGAAGTCGTAAGAAGGTTGATATGTAGTTTTTTTTTTCAAGCAGAAGTCTGCATACGAGATAAAGGAATGTGACTGGAGTTCAGACGTGTGCTCTTCCGATCTAGTATTATTGAACGTCGATTGAATATGTGCAATCCCCTCTTCTGCAACTCTCTTACCTTTCCTTTTTACAGCCTTTGTCTCTTTAGATTTCTTTTCCACTAATCCTCCTTCCTCCTTGCACCAACGGTCTTTCTCGGTCCCTTCCTCGTCCTGGCATTTGTGCTCGTCCTCTGCCCCCTTACAGGTAAAGAACGTCTATGTCTCAAGCCTCGGTAACTCCCTATATCCATCAACCTCTTTATATTCATCAAGACATCTCTTCTCAAATCCCCTTCAACACGATAATCTCTTTCCAGTACAGCCCTAATCTTGACAAGTTCACCCTCATCAAGATCCTTGACCCTTATATCAGGCGATATTCCGACCTCTCTTAATATACGGTTCGATCTGCTCCTCCCTATTCCATAAATATAGGTTAAGGAAAGCTCTACCCTTTTATCATTAGGAATATCTACCCCCGCAATCCTTGCCATTAACTACCCTCCTTTACCCTTGTCTCTGCTTATGTTTCGGGTTTACACAGATTACCCTCACAATACCTTTTCTCCGGATTACCTTGCACTTTTCACACATAGGTTTAACCGATGCCCTTACCTTCATAATATATCACCTCAGCTACTTATATCTATAAGTAATCCTCCCCCTTGTCAGGTCGTAAGGAGATAGCTCTACCTTTACCTTATCCCCCACCAATATCCTTATAAAATGCATCCTCATCTTTCCTGAAACATGGGCTAACACCTTATGCCCATTTTCCAGTTCGACCCTGAACATTGCATTAGGCAGAGGCTCAATCACTGTACCCTCTACCTCAATAGCCTCTTCTTTTGGCATAAAAACCCTCTCTCTCCTCAAATCTGACTCAATATCTCCACACCATTCTCTGTTATGGCAACAGTGTGCTCAAAATGAGAGGATAGAGTTCTATCCGCTGTAACAACCGTCCAATTATCATCAAGGACATTCACCTCACTTGAACCCATATTCACCATCGGTTCTATCGCCAGTACCATCCCTTTCTTCAATTCCGGTCCCGTACCTTTATTAGGTGGGACAAAATTAGGAATCTGCGGTTCCTCATGTAAAGAGGTACCTATACCATGCCCTACAAATGCCCTCACTACTGAGAAACCCAAACTTTCTACATATGTCTGAATTGCACCCGAGATATTATATAGATAGTTGCCTTCTTTAATCTTTTCAATACCTATAAATAATGCCTCTCTCGTGGTATCCAAAAGCCTTTGTGTCTTCTCATCTATTTTGCCTACCCCTAATGTTATTGCTGCATCTCCATAATATCCTTCATAAAAAACACCTAAATCAAGACTTATTATATCACCCTCCATTAAGCTTCTCTCCGTAGGAATACTGTGTACCACTTCCTCATTTACAGATGCGCACAAAGCATTTGGATACCCTCTGTACCCCTTAAAGGCCGGCTCAGCACCATTTTTGATAATAATATTCTCAGCTATCCTATCTAACTCTGCAGTAGTAATCCCTACATCTATCTCCTCTTTTATCCTATTTAAGACCTCAGCAACAATCCTATTACTTATCCTCATCTTTTCAATCTCTTGCTGAGACTTCAATATTATCATCTAATCATCCTCATCTCCCTTTTAATTTCCCTCTTTTCAAAAATCCCTCATAATGTCTCATTACGAGATGTGACTCAATCTGCTGCATGGTATCCATAGCCACCCCTACCACGATCAAGAGGCTGGTACCCCCAAAATAGAATGGTATATTAAGATATTTAATCAGAAAACTCGGGAGAATACAAATAAGTGATAGATAAATAGCTCCGGCAAATGTTATCCTTGAGAGAGATCGGAAGAGCACACGTCTGAACTCCAGTCACATTCCTTTATCTCGTATGCCGTCTTCTGCTTGAAAA
>CAJVYE010000301.1 GCA_913009285.1 uncultured Nitrospirota bacterium
AAAGAGTTAAAAATACGTCAGGCACTGAACTATGCTATTGATAAGAATTTGATTATTAGTGAGATACTATGTAAGGAAGGGATAATCTCCTCTGGAACAATATCTCACTATTCATGGGCATACAATCCAACTATAAAACCATACCCTTTTAATCCCCAAAAGGCATTGAGTTTACTAAAAGAAGCAGGATGGTCAGATACTGATGGGGATAAGATCCTTGATAATGGCCGGGATAGGTTTGAATTCGATCTCCTTCTCTACGCTGGTGATAACTTGGTAGAAAGAACATCTATGTTTATACAACATATGTTAATGGAGATCGGTATTAAAATGAATGTAAAGATTTTACCAATTCTCACAATCAATGAGAAGTATCTGTTTTCTAAAAGGTTTGATGCAGCTATCCTATACTTTACTGCCTGTGGTGATCCTGACATGAACTACCAGTTTTGGCATTCATCCCAGATTAAAGATGGATTCAATGTATTCTCTTATAAAAATAATATAGTAGACAAATTATTAGATAAAGGACGGTATACATTAGACAAAGAGAAAAGAAAGGAGATATATTACCAATTTCAGGAGGAGATACTTGCAGATCCCCCGGGGATATTCCTCTTCTGGGGCAACTTTTTAATTGGTGTAGATAAAAGATTCAGGGGAATAAAGCCAAGCACTTCAACCTTCCTCAAGAATATCCGTGAATGGTATGTGCATAAGGAGGAGCAAAAGTACAAATAAAAGAGCCAGTTATGAAAAAGATCTCAACCAAACTTATAGTCTTACTTACATTTTCTGCGCTGATACCACTTATCCTATTTGGGGGACTCTCTATACTAACCTCTCTGAGGACGAATTATAGGTCTGTGTCAGAGGGGAACCTCAACGTTGCCAGGGCTGCTGCAGATCATATAGAATTGTATGTATCAAACGGCATTGATATATTAAGGGCCATAGCAGAAAATATCAGCCACACACACCTGGAGAAGTGGCAGAAGGAGATGATTATAAGAGGTTATGTCATTAACTTTGAGGAGTTTGAAACGATATACGTCATGGACAGGAATGGGATAGTGGTGGTTAATAGTGACGTCGGTGGTGATCTCACTGACAGATCAGGAGAATTGGCCTTCCAGACTGCTATAAAAGGTGATACCTATAGATCAGAGGTCTTCATCTCGGACAACCTTGTTCCTAGCATAATTATCTCCATCCCCGTTATAAAGCTGAATGAAATAGAAGGGGTCATTGTTGGTGAGATAAACCTCATCAATATGTGGAAGCTGGTTGATAAGATACGAATCGGGAAGGAGGGGTATGCCTTTGTTGTCTCCAAATCCGGGCTACTGATAGCCCATGGAGATAATAGATCCAAGGTAAGGGTAATAAGAGAGGAGAAGATCGGCGAGATGGAAATCGTCAGATCGGTTCTAAAAGGAGAGTTTGGAACCCTTCTCTATCGCAATGACAGTGGTGTCAAGATGCTCGGAGTCTATGCGCCTATCAGATCATTAGGGTGGGGGGTGATCATAGAGCAGCCGACAAGAGAGGCATACGCCACGGCAAGGCAGATGTCCTACACATTGATAATCCTTGTGATTGTATTCCTGATAGTAATGATTGTAATCGGTTATATAGGGGGAAGGAAACATATTGTAGCGCCGATAAAGAAGCTAATAGAGGGGACACGGCTGATATCGGACGGAAATCTAACCCAAAGGGTTAAAATAGATACCAATGATGAGTTCTCAGAATTAGGTAAGTCCTTTAATCAGATGACCGAGGGGCTTATAAAATTTCAGGATGATATACGTAGAAATGAACGCTCCGCCACATTCGGGAGGCTCGCAGCAGGACTTGTCCACGACCTGAAGCACCCGGTCAAAAACATAGAGAATAGCAGTACCCTTATGCTCAGGCTTTACAATGATGAGAATTATCGTAAGACATTTGACAGGATAGTAAAGCACGAGTTCGAGATCGGAAGAGCACACGCCTGAACTCCAGTCACATTCCTTTATCTCGTATGCAGTCGTCTGC
>CAJVYE010000302.1 GCA_913009285.1 uncultured Nitrospirota bacterium
GCCAGAATTCAGGAGCCAGAATCCAGAATATATTAAAGAGCGTTCTTTACCCTCATGGGCATAACAATACACTTATAATCCTCATCTTTAGCAGAGGTAATAAGACATGAACTATCTGGTCCTTTCAGATTAAAGCATACCTCGTCCGTATCCATAGCACTAACTGCATCAAGCACATATCTGGCATTGAGACCGATCGACATTTCATCCTCCTGGTACTCTGCCACGATCTCTTCCTTTGCCTCACCCACTTCTGTACTATCAGAAATAAGGACCAACTGGTTCTTCATTATATTGAATTTGACCATTCTAGATTTTTCATCTGCCAGGATAGATACCCTCCGCAAGGCATAGATCAAATTATCCCTATTTATGATCAATTTTTTATTGTTATCCTTGGGGATCAGGTTCTCATAATTAGGGAACTCCCCCTCTATCAATCTTGAAATCATAAAGAGGCCATTTATCCTAAAGGCTGCATGGTTCTTTTGGATACCAAAGAGCATCGGGACCTGACTATCCTCTAATAATTTTAACAACTCTATCAATGTCTTCCTGGATATTATGACGTTTAATCTATCTCCCTTGATAGGTTTTCCCAACCCCTTTTTTATATATGTCAGCCTGTAGCCATCTGTAGAGATCATATACACATCCTGACCCTCTGCCTGTAGAAGAACCCCATTCAGGGAAGGACGTGTCTCATCAGAAGATATAGAGAAAAAGGTCTTCTTGATCATCTCCTTCAGCATAGAGCTCTCGAACTCGATTGTCCCCTCTTCTTCGTAGACCGGAATAGATGGAAAATCCTCTGGTGGCAGAGAGGCTATCCTGAACTTAGAATTTCCACAGAGTATGGTTATCCAACTACCTATCTGATCTTCAGGGATATTATCCTTTTCTTCTGTCAGAAGTATATCCCCCTCCGGGAACTCCCTTACGATATCAAATATCTTCCTGGCGTTTAGGGTTATCTTCCCCTCCTTAATCACCTCGGCCTTGTAAGAGCCTTTGACCCCTATCTCAAGATCTGTTGCAGAGATGGTTATTCCCCCTTCTTCTGTCTCAATAAGCAGATATGATAATATAGGCATGGTCCCCTTTGCCTCACTAATACCCTGTACCATATGCAATCCCTTTAAGAACTCTCCCCTCGTTATCTTTAGCTCCATCACACTATCTCCTCACTAAGATTTAACCCTAAAAATGCCTCCATAAGCTTCATATTCTGTTATTTTAATCTTTTTAGAAACACCTTTGTATCAAGATCTCTTTTCACCCTTTCTACCATAAAATCTCAGACATGTCAAAACAAATGCACACCATTTTTTCTCTTTAACTGTGCTGATGGCAGATAGGTATGGATAGCTGATAAAGGAGTCGCCCCCCCTCCCCTCCCCCCTAACAAAGTAAGACAAGTTTCGATAATGCGTAAAGGCTATGTAATCTTGGAGGTGCTTTACCGGTATAGTTTTACTTTATAACAGTTGGCATGCCTCCTGGTTTACATAACCTTCATTATCGCTGAGCTTTGCGACTATTGGCAGATAAAGGAACGATTGGATAATAACGTTACTGTTAGCTGTGTCACCCCACGTCCATTGGGGGAAGGAAGGGATAGCTTATTTCCTTGTGGGATAGTAAAAGTTTGAGAAAGAATTTTTGGACAATTTGTTTCCAGGGTTACATCGCAGAATATGAACATATCATGAACTGTCAACACAATTCGTGACTACCTCAGGTAAAACCTTGTGTCAATATCAATACCAGATTATCTCTTCATCGATTTTCTGAATTGTCCAATGTCCGGATGGTGACCCTCTTCATACTTCTATTTTTCTTACTGTCCTCAATTTTCTTACTTGATACAATTCCCTATCTTCACATACTCGGATTTCATCGTTAGGTTTTTTGATCATCTTTTCAAAGATGAGGTTTGTCTTGTTGAATAGGTCTGAACTCTCAGTCTTAAGAAACCTAGCAGCCATTCGACAATATTCAGGGTCTATCTCTACCCCTATGCTATTT
>CAJVYE010000303.1 GCA_913009285.1 uncultured Nitrospirota bacterium
GACTGGAGTTCAGACGTGTGCTCTTCCGATCTGATGTTGTCGCGTACACTGAGCAGAAAGGTGTTGCAGGTTCTGAGACATAAAGGCTATAATCTCAAACATATACTAATTGTTGGGGCAGGGGATCTGGGTAAGGGAGTGGCAGAAAAGATAAACCTCTATCCAGAGATAGGGTTCGAGATAGTGGGCTTTCTTACTGATCATCCTGAAAAGATCGGAACAAGCATTATGGGTTATACTGTTTTGGGGCATCTAGGGGATGTCAAGAAGGTGGTTAAGGAGAAATCGGTTGATCAGTTGTTTGTGGCTCTTCCTTTAAATGCCCATCAGAGGCTAGAGAATGTCCTTACATCCTTGGGAGATGAGATGGTTGACGTAAAGGTTGTACCTGATCTTCTTAGATTTATGCGTTTAAATCCCGGGATTGAGGATTTGGATGGATTACCAGTGGTGAGTCTTACCGAGAGCCCTTTATTAGGGTGGAATAAAGTCATAAAAAGGGGAGCTGATATCCTCCTTTCATTATTAGCTATTATTATCCTCTCTCCTCTTATGTTGCTCATTTCGGTAGTAATAAAAATGACCTCTGAGGGTCCTATCTTCTATAAACAGGAACGTATGGGACTGGATGGCAAGCAATTTCAGATGCTGAAGTTTCGTTCTATGAAGATAGACGCAGAGGAGAATATAGGCGCTGTATGGGCAAAAAAAGGTGATGATAGGAGGACAAAGATCGGGGCATTCTTAAGGAGGATGAGTCTGGATGAGCTGCCCCAGTTATTCAATGTATTGAAAGGGGATATGAGTCTTGTAGGACCACGTCCTGAACGACCTGTCTTTGTAGATAGCTTTAAGGAATCGATTCCACAGTATATGCTCAGACATAAGATGAAAGCCGGGATAACCGGCTGGGCACAGGTCAACGGGTGGAGGGGGAATACATCTCTGAAGAAAAGGATAGAATGCGATCTTTACTATATCGAAAACTGGTCATTCCTCTTCGATTTCAAGATAATATGGCTTACTATATGGAAAGGGCTGATAAGTAAGAATGCATACTAAGCACAAAAATAAGAAGAGTATGGTTACCTTAAAACAGGCTAAAGAGGTTGCAGATGTAATTGTAAAGACAGTACAACCTATATCTATTGTTGTATTTGGTTCAGTAGCAGAGAAAGGGATTGGAAATGACCTGGATATTTTGATTATTACTGAGGATACAGAGAGAACAGCAAGAGAACTTGATCTGATTATAAGCAAGAGCTTAAAGATCTTTTATAAAAGGTTTGCAATTGATCCGTTTGTTGTCCCCTTATCAAAATTAAAGTCTTATTATTATAAGGGAAGTCCATTTTTAAGACTTATCCAAAGAGAAGGGAGGGCTTTATACATGAAAGATTCTGTTAAGGAGTGGATAAGGCATGCAGAAGATGAAATAAAGATGGCAGATTATCTCTTTAAAGGAGGATTTTGGAAGGGGACATGTTACCATTCTCAGCAGTCAATAGAGAAAACTTTAAAGGTAGGGCTTCTACAAAGAGGCTGGGAATTGGAGAAGACGCATAGTATAGAACGACTCAATGCAATTGCAGAAGAATATAATATTACACTTAAAATTGATGAGGATGATATAACTTTTATAGATAGTATATATAGGGGGAGATATCCTGCAGAAGAGGGGCTTTTGCCTCTTGGAGAGCCATCTAAAAAGGATGCAAAGCGGGCATTGAAATTGGCAAAATCGATATTTAAAAAACTAAAGATATGAAGTCTCAACATATTCATAATGGAGATATTCCTTTCCTTACCCCCACTGGTGTCTTCTTTATGAACAGTATATGCTTAAGAAGTATGGTCAATGATTCATCTCAATATTATTTATAAGCGACATAGGGGTAGTGGTAGTCTCATGGCTACATCGAAAACTGGTCATTCCTCTTCGATTTCAAGATAATATGGCTTACTATATGGAAAGGGCTGATAAGTAAGAATGCGTATTAATGGACGGGTCAGAAATAACTTGGCAT
>CAJVYE010000304.1 GCA_913009285.1 uncultured Nitrospirota bacterium
GCCGTTCTCAAGTATCTCCCTCTCCACATGAGGTGTTCCTGTCCTGCTGGGGATAGGGGGAGGAGTGTGATATCCGGCCCTGCCACAACTTAGGATGAATAAGAATAAAAAGATATATATTGAAATGGTCTTATATGATTTCATAAAAAAACTATAGTTTACTCCTTTTTCTTTTCTGGTATCAGGATACCAACTGTGCGGTTTCTTTTAACCAGATATTTCTCTGCAACACGTCTGATATCCTCTGTTGTTACCTTCCTTATATTATCTGCAAATTTATCTAAATATTCATATCCTGCACCAATGGCCTCAGCTCTACCAATAAGCATTGCCTGATAAAACAATGAGTCCTGTGAGAAGATAAACTCTGCCTCAGTCTGGTTCTTTGCCTTCTGTAGCTCTCTTTCAGATATAGTTCCTTTTTTGATTCTCTCTAACTCCTGGTAGATCATCTCTTCTACCTCCTCTATACCCCTTCCTGGCCGTAACCCTACATAAATGGAAAAGAGTCCTGGATCTGCCTTGAGATTCTCATATCCCCCATCAGCAAATAATGCCATCTCCTTCTCATATACCATACTCTTATATAGCCTAGAGCTTTTTCCACTGAATAGGATATTAGAAAGGACCTCTAGAGGATATACATCTGGATCCTTAAAGTTAGGGGTATGATAACCAATAAATATATATGATATCTCAGCCTCCTTTTGAAGATAGACACGCCGCTCACCCATCTGTTCAGGTTCAATTACATTGACAGATGGCGGGTCTTTGCCCCTCGGTATCTTCCCAAAATACCTCTTTATCCCGGAGATAAGCCTCTCTGTATCAAAATCACCTACTACAACAATAATGGCATTTTGGGGTACATAGTAGGTCTTATAGTATGTATAGAGATCATCCCTGGTAAGGGATTTTATATCATCCATCCATCCTATTACTGGAGAACGATATGGATGGACCTTGAACGCCATAGCATTCATCTCCTCGGCAAGTTGAGATGAGGGATCATCCTCTGTTCTTAGACGTCTCTCCTCTGCTACCACATCCCGTTCGAGAAGGAACTCTGCAGGGTCAAGTGTTAGGTTCACCATCCTGTCAGATTCTAACTCAAGGGAGAGATTTAGCCTATCGCTTGATAATTTTTCAAAACATGCTGTATAGTCATCTGATGTAAAGGCATTCTCAATACCACCATTCCTGGCAACTATACGGGATAATTCCCCTTTTGGATATTTCTTGGTACCTTTAAACATCATATGCTCCAGGAGGTGAGAGATACCTGTCTTCCCTATTCCCTCATTCCTTGCCCCTACCTTATACCATATCCAAAAGACGGATATAGGTGCCCTGTGGTCTTCCAGGGTCACTATTTCAAGCCCATTATCCAGGATTGTCTTCCTGATATCCCTCGACTCTGAAAGGGAGGGTAGATAAAGGAGAAAGAAAAGGGTATAAATAATAATATGAATATACGTTTTGCTTTTCATATGACTTATTGTAGCATTTAAAAAACGTTAAATCAGAAGTAACCGTTCACGGTTTGAAATTGGAAATTTGTAAACCTCTAATTCGTAAACTTTTTTCATTTTTTTCTAATTTCCAATTTCAAATTTCAGTGTTAAAGTGAACGCTTACGTAATTTGTATATTGTGATTTTGATTGTTTTAACATTTCAACAATTTCTTTGTCTTTACTACTGCCTCCATGGCATCCTTTGCATAGGCATCTGCCCCTATCTCATCGGCATACCTCTGAGTTACCACTGCACCCCCTATCATGATATAAGGTCTTTTTTTAATGCCCTCAAACCCCTTAACAACCTTTTCCATCTCTATCATAGTCGTTGTCATTAAGGCGCTCAGCCCAATTACATCAACCCCCAGATCTAATGCCTGCTGAACTATCTCAACTGACGAAATCCCTTTACCCAGATCGATGACCTCAAAACCATGAGTCTTAAGAAGTGTTATTACAATATTTTTGCCTATATCGTGTATATCCC